>JBEDEF010000401.1:0-9928 GCA_041175845.1 Verrucomicrobiota bacterium | reverse complement strand
ATCTTCCAGTCCTCGGAGATTTACGGCGGGCTGAACGGCTTCTTCGACTACGGTCCCCTCGGCGTCGAACTGAAGAAGAACATCCGCGACTGCTGGTGGGCGGACATGGTGCGGCGCCGGGACGACGTCGTGGGCGTCGAGACCTCCATCATCATGCACCCGAAGGTCTGGGAGGCCTCGGGGCACGTGGCCGGCTTCACCGACCCCCTCGTGGACTGCAAGGTGAGCAAGCAGCGCTACCGGGCGGACCAGCTGTTTTTCTCCCCGGTGGTCGTCGAGGGCGCGGTGATCGGGTACGTGAGTGCGCTGGAGAGCGAGCGCACCACCGAGGACCTGCAGGCGGCCGCCGAGACGCTGAAGCGCAAGAAGGCCGTGCAGGGGAAACTGGAGCCGGTGGCGCCGCGCGACTTTACTGAGGCCAAGCCCGAGGAGGTTCCGCTCGTCCCCTCTCCCGCCACCGGCGAACCCGGCAGCCTGACGCCCCCGCGGGCGTTCAACATGATGTTCGAGACCTACGTGGGGGCGCTGCGCGACGCCTCCGCGGTGGCCTACCTGCGGCCGGAGACGGCCCAGGGGATGTTCGTCGACTTCCGCAACGTGGTCGACACCGGCCGCGTGAAGCTGCCCTTCGGCATCGCCCAGATCGGCAAGTCGTTCCGCAACGAGATCACGCCGCGCAACTTCATCTTCCGTTCCCGCGAGTTCGAGCAGATGGAGATGGAGTACTTCATTCACCCGGACGCTGACTGGCTCGCCTGCCATGAGGAATGGCTGCGCTGGTGCCAAGACTGGCTCCTCAGCATCGGCCTGCCGGCCTCCCATCTCTCGCTCCACGAACACCCCAAGGAGAAGCTCGCGTTCTACTCCCGGCGCACGGTCGACATCATGTTCCGCTACCCGTTCGGGGTGCAGGAGCTCTGGGGCATCGCCGCCCGCAGCGATTACGACCTGAAGCAGCACCAGCAGCACAGCGGCGTGCCGCAGGTCTACTTCGATGAGGCCACCAAGCAGAAGGTCGTCCCGCACGTGATCGAGCCCGCCGTGGGCGTCGACCGCATCTTGCTCGCGATCCTCTGCGCAGGTTACGCGGAAGAGGACGTGACGGACGACAAGGGCAACGTCGAGAAGCGCACCGTCCTCCGGCTCTCGCCGCGCATCGCGCCGGTGAAGGTCGCCGTGCTGCCCCTGCTCAAGAACAAGGAGGCGCTCGTCGCCCGCGCCCGGGAGCTGCACGCGAAGCTGAAGCGCAACTACGCGGTGTTCTACGACGAGGGTGGGGCCATCGGCCGCCGCTACCGCCGGCAGGACGAGATCGGCACGCCGTGGTGCGTGACCATCGACTTCGAAACGATCGAGAAGGACGGCACCTTCACGCTGCGCGAGCGCGACTCGATGCAGCAACGGCGCATCACCGAGGCGGAGCTCTTCCAGCTCCTCGCCGAGCAGGTCTACTGAGGCGGGGTCGCGCCGCCTGGGGCGACGGATGGGAGGCGGGCGATCAACCCCAGGCTGGCCAGGGTGACGCCCGCCGCCAGGAGTCCGACCGTCCCGAAGTGGCGCAGCGGCTCGCCCAGGCCGCCCGCGAGGAGCAGTCCGCCGCCAGCCGTCCCGAGCGCGCTCGCCAGTTGCTGCACGGACGAGTTGACCGCCAGAAAGCCACCGCGGTGCCGGGGCTCTACTGCGGCGGCCACCAGCACCTGCACCGCCACCATTCGGCTGGCATTGCTCGCCATCATCAGCCCGGCCACGCCGGCAGCCAGCGGGAGGCCAACGGCCGGCAGGTGCGTCAGCAGCACCATCATGGCGGCGGCCAGCATGACCGTCCCGCAGAGGACCGGGCGGGCGCCGTGGCGATCCGCGAGCCGGCCGGTGAGTGGGGCCAGCAGGAACGTGGCCGCGCCGCCGACCAGGAAAACGGCGGGCAGCTGACTTTGGCGTACCCCCACATTCCCCACGAGATACGTGCTGATGAAGGGAATCACCGCGAAGGCGCCGGCCATCAGCAGCGCGACCAGCGCGAAGGCGCGCAAGTGCGCGGGGGTCGCGAGGAGTTGGCGCAGGTTCTCCAGCAGGGGCGGCCGCGCGCCGCCCGGCGCTGTCATCACGGCGGGCAGGCGACCCGCGGCCCAGGCGAGCAAGGGGAGCCCGAGCAGAGACAGCGCGAAGAACGGCGCCGCCCAGCCAAACTGATTGCCGAGGGCGATGGCGATCGGCACCCCGACGGCCGAGGCGAAGGCCATCGACATCATCAGCATCCCTTTGGCGCGACCCCGGCGCTCCGGCGGAATAACGTCCGCCACGATCGCCAGCGCGAGGGCGCCGTGGACGCCGGCGAAGAGGCCGGTGAGCGCACGGCCGGCCAGGAGCAAAGGGTACGAGGTGGCGCAGCCGCTCGCCGCAATACCCCCGAGCAGCCCGAGAGATAGACCCAGATAGGCCGCTCGGCGTGGCACCCGGTCAAGCCAGGGCGCCGCCAGGAATCCAGCCAGGCCGGCCGCCGAGGTGTAGGCAGCCACCACCCAGCTGAACTCCCGCGCGTCGATGGCGAAAGACTGGAGCAGCAGCGGCCCCAGCGGCATCAGGATCATGAAGTCGACGAGGCTGATGCACTGCAGCGCCGCCAGCGGAAGGAGAATCGAGGCGTCGCGATGTTTCATGCCGGATCCCGGCCCTCGCGGGGCCGGGCACGGGGCCGTCCCGGCGTTCCCGCCGGGCGAGGGATCAATCCCGCACCTCGTAGACCTCGAGCAGGGCCGGGCCGCCGCCGGCGGCGCTCACCTGCACGGTGTAGACCCCGGCGGGGAGCGTAGCGAGGACGGCCGCGTCGCGACTGCCCGGGGCCAAGGCGAAGGCGCCCGAGCGCAGGGCCGCCGCGGCAATCTCCGGCACGCTGGCGACCCAATTGTCGTTCGCACCCAGCGCCACGCCGTCGCCGTCGTAGAGCGCCAAAGCGGGATCCTCCGCGGCCGCGAAGCCACCCAACCGGGTCAGGCCCGGGCCCACGCCGCGCAAGAGCAGGCGCGCCGCCGCGCCGCCCTCGACGACGAAACCGCTGATCAACGCATCGCCCCCCACTCCGGTCCGGCCCAGGCTGGAGACGTTGACCAGCCGCGAACGACCGCCCGTGCCCGCATCGTAGATTTCCGCCAGGGCCACGCCGCCCGCGCCGCGAGCGTCCGAGATCTGGATGGTGTAAGTGCCGGGCGCGAGCGTGACGACCGCCGCGCTGTCCGCGCTGCCGGCCCGGAACGGGAAGGCACCGGTCTCACCGGCCACGCGGGCGAGCTCCGCCGAGGAGCCCCAGCCCTCGTTGCCCGTCACGCGCTGGCCGTCCGTGCGCTGCAGTTCGAGGCGGGGCGCCGCGAGTGCGCCGCTCACGCCGAAGGCCTCCAGCGCGGGGCCGGCGCCACGCACCAGCACCCGGCGGGGCTCGTCGCCCGCAATAGCGAACCCGAGGATCAGCGGGGAACCGGGCTCCACGCGACCGCGCGTCGAGAGGTTCGCCAGCCGCGCCGGGCCGGCGCCCGCGGCGGCGGTGTCGCCCTGCACCCGGATCTCCACCGTGCCCTCGCCAGGCACCAGGCTGATGACGGAGCGGGGCAGGATGCCCGTCGCGCCGTCGATCACGGCCTGCGCCGCCGCGGCGGCCGGCGCGGTAGTGATGCTGCCGGGGATGGCCAGACCCGGGACAGGGCTGGAGTAATTGAACTCGCGGACGCTCTCCTGGATGCCACCCGAGATGCCGGCGGAACCGGCGACGATCGCGCGGGCCCGCACGTAGAAGCTACCGCTCACCGGCAGGTTGAGGCCCGCCAGCTGCCACGCGGCCGCGCCGGCGGCCCGCACGCCGTTACCGAGCGTCGTCCACGACACCAGATCCGTGGACTGCTCGAACACGACCGCGGACGCCTCGGCGGCCGGGCCGGTGCGGCTGAGGGTGATCGAACCGCGATTCGCGGCGACCCCGAGGGTCTGGCCGCCGACGCCCGGGCTGGAGAGCCGCGCGAGGGCCGGGCGGCTCACGCCGCCGATCTGCCGGAACCGGCCCGCCACCATCAGGCGGCCGTCGGCCTGCGCCGCGAGGGCGGTCACCGCCGCGTCAGGCGCCGGGTTGAAGGCGGTGACCAGCTCGCCGCCCGGGGCGAGGAGGATTAGGTGGGAACGCGCGGCGCCGGCCGCGGGGGTGATCGCCCCGGTGCCCGCCACCAAAATCCCGCCATCGGCGAGCAAGGAGAAGGCGCGCAGGTCACCGGTTGCGAGCGCGGTGCCGGCGGCGGCGCCGGCGGCCGTCAGCCGCACCAACGTTCGTCCCTGCAGCGCGAGGATGCGGCCGTCCGGCTGTACCGCGAGGCCGGTCACGGGCCCATTCAGCGTCGAGGAGAACGAGGCATCCGCGGAGCCGTTGGCGTTGAGGCGCAGGAGCCCGGTGGCGTGCCCAACGAGGATCCGGCCGTCCGGCTGGAGGGCGAGGGCGGCGACGGGTTGCGGGACCACCGGGTTGAAGGCGGCGTCGAGGCCGCCGTCGGCGTTGAGGCGCACGAGGTGGGCGCGCGCGGCGGCGCCGATGCTCGTGAAGGCGCCGCCCGCGAGCACGCGTCCATCGGGGAGCGCGAGCAGGGCGCGCACCGGCGCATTCGGCCGGGGCTGGAATGAGGTCGCGACCGAGCCGTTGTCGTTGAGCATCGCGAGGTGGCGGGCGCCGACGCCGCCGATCACCGAGAAGTCACCGCCGACGATGACGGACCCGCTGAGCTGCAGGTCGCTGAAGTTGCCGCCGACCAGGAGCGTGCCGTCGGCTAGGGCGGCGACCACGTTGATCGCGCCGCGAATGTCGGGATTGAAATCGAGGTCCAACGCACCGTCACGGGAAACGCGGGCGAGCCGGTTGCGGGTGACCGAGGCGCCGCCAGCCGGGCGCAGGGCGGTGAAGGTTCCGCCGAGGACCACCGCGCCGTCCGCCTGGACCGCAACCGTGCGCACGCCCCCATCGGGCGTGGGGTTGAACGCGGCGTCGACCGTGCCGTCGGCGTTGAGCCGCGCGAGGCCGGAGCGTTCGATCGCCGCCCCGGTTGCGCCAGGTTGCAGGGAGGAGAACGCCCCACCGACCACCAACTGGCCGCCGGCGGCGGCGAGCGCATCCACCTGCGCATTTGGGTTCGGATTGTAGGCCGTATCGAGCGACCCGTCGGCGTTGAACCGGGCAAGGTGGTTACGGGTGACCGGCGTGCCGGTCGCGTTGGGGATGACGCTCGTGAAGAGCCCGCCCGCGACAACCTTGCCATCAGCCTGGAGGACGAGGGCGTTGACGTTCGAGTTGGGCGAAGGGTTAAAATTCGTGTCGATCGTGCCGTTCTCATTCACCCGCGCCAGGTAGCTGCGAGGCACGGCGGTCGAGGTGAGGTTTGGCGTGAAGCTGGTGAACGCGCCTCCGACCACGGCCTTGCCGTCCGGCTGGAGTACGAGCGAGGTGATCGCAGCGTTGGCGCTCGGGTCGTAAGTGACGTCGAGGGCGCCGTTGTCGTCGATGCGGGCAATGCGGTTGCGTGCGGTGTCGGACACCGTGGTGAAGCTGCCGACGACAAGGATGCGGGTATCGGGCTGGACGACGATGCGGGTGACGGCCCCGTTGGGGCGCGGGTTGAACGAGGCGTCGAGCGTGCCGTTGGCGAGGAAGCGGACGAGGTTGCCGCCGGTGGTGCCGGAGAGGTTGGCGAACGTGCCGCCGAGGAGCAGCCGGCCGCGGGCGTCGACGGCAACGGCGGTGATCTCGCCGGAGAGGCGGGTGGTGGCGGCGGCAAAGGCGGAGCGCAGTGTGCCGTTGGCGGCAAGCCAGGCGAAACCGCCGAGCTGAGTCGGGACCGGGGCGCCGGTGGTGCGCACGGCGACGGCGTGAACGGGGCCGTCGGTGGCGAGCGCGGGCGAGAAGTCCGGATCGGGCGTGCCCTCGGCGCGGAAGCGGGCGAGGTTCGTGCCGCGGGCGCCGCCAAGATCGGAGAACTGCCCCACCGCGAGCACGCGGCCATCGGGCTGCAGCGCGAGGGCGTTCACGACGGCGGTCGGCACGCCGCCCGCGGCCGCGTCGAAGGCGAGGTCCACGGCGCCAGTGGCGAGCAGACGAGCGAAGTTGCGGCGCGCCACGGGGGCAGCGGTGCCCGCCGGGCGCAGCGAAGTGAAGGCGCCGCCGAGGTAGAGCCGGCCGTCGGCCTGCAGGCGCAGCGAATCGACGCGGTTACCCGGGGACTCGCTCAGGTCGAGGTCGAAGGTCGAGTCGACGGTGCCGTCGGCGTTGAGGCGCGCCGCATAGTTGCGCGGCGTGGCCGTGGCTGCGCCGTTGGGCTGCAGCGTGGTGAAGGCGCCGCCAATCACGACCTTGCCGTCCGCCTGGCGGGCGGAGACGAGCACGTTGCCATTCGCGTTGGGGTTGTAGCCGGCGTCGAGGTTGCCGTTCGCCTCGAGGCGGGCGAGGTGGTTGCGGACCGGCGCGGCGTCGACGGTCGATCCGTCGTCGCGCTGCACCTTGTCGAGCTTGCCGTCCGACCCGATCACCGTGGTGAAGGCGCCGCCGATCACGACCTTGCCGTCCGCCTGCAGGGCGAGGGTGCTGACCTGGCCGTTGAGGATCGGCTGGAAGGCGGTGTCCAGGGCGCCGGAGGCCTCGAGGCGGGCGAGATAGCCGCGGCTGACGAAGGAGGCATTGGTGTCCGCGCTGGCCCCGGGCCGCACGGCGCTGAACAGGCCGGCGACGAGGAGCTTGCCGTCGGGCTGGAGCGCGACCGCGGAGACGGTGGAGTTCGGATTGGGGTCGAACGTGGAATCGAGCGTGCCGTTGGCGTTGAGGCGGACGAGGTTCGCGCGGAAGCTGGATTCGCTGGCGCCTTGGCCGGTGACCGAGTTGAAGGTGCCGCCGACCAGAATCCGGCCGTCCGCGAGGACTAGCAGGGTGCCGACCGGGCCGTCGAACACCGGGAAGAAGTCCGGATCGACCGCGCCGTTCGGGTTGATCCGCACCAGCCGCTCGCGCCGCGCGCCCGCGGCGGTGGTGAAGGCGCCGGCGGCCAGGATCTTCCCGTCGGCCTGCAGGGCGAGGGCGAACACCCGGTCATTGAGCTCGGGCTTGAAATCAGGATCCAGCGTGCCGTCGGCGTTCAGCCGCGCGAGGTAAGTACGGGCCGAACCCGCCACGCTGGTGAAGGAGCCCCCGATCACCACCTTGCCGTCGGACTGGGTCACCGAGGCGAGGGTCCGGCCGCCAGCGTCCAAGGCGAAGGTTGCGTCGAGCGAGCCGTTGCCGTTGACGCGCGCGATCCGGTTACGCACCAGCGCGGTGGTCGCCCCCTCGGGCGTGGCGCGGGTGAAGACGCCGCCGAGGACGACCTTGCCGTCCGCCTGCACGGCGACGGCGTTGACGGTGCCGTTGAGGCTCGGAGCGAACGCCGCGTCGACGGTGCCGTCCGGCAGGAAGCGTGCGACGAAGGCGCGGGTCACGGAGGCCGCGCCCTTGCCCCAGACCGAGGTGAAGGCGCCGCCGACCAGAATCATCCCGTCACCCTGCACTGTGACGGAGCCGACCGGTCCATTCACCCGCGGGTAAAAGTCGCCGTCAACCGAGCCGTCGACGTTGAGCCGTGCCAAGCGCTGGAGCGGCAGCGCGGATTCGGCCCCGGCAGGTTGCAGGGCGGTGAAGCCGCCGACCAGGAGCACCTTTCCGTCCCGCTGTACGGCGATGCCGTTGACGACGTTGTTCGCGTTGGGATTAAACCCACCGTCGAGGGAGCCGTCGGCGTTGAGGCGGGCGACCCGGTTGCGGGTGAGCGCGGCGCCGGTGCCACCAGGCGTGAAGGTCGTGAACCCGCCGGCGACGACCAGCTTGTTGTCCACGTGCAGGGACAAAGCGAGGACGATGCCGTTGGGCGAGGGGTTGAAGGCGGCGTCGAGCGTGCCGTCGGCGTTGAAGCGGGCGAGGTAGTTGCGCGTCACCGCGGCGGCCGTGCCGGGCGCCTGGACGGTGGTGAAGGTGCCGCCGGCGACGATCCGGCCGTCGGGCTGCACGAGCACCGAGTGCACCTGGGGCTGGAGGGGACCGCCAAGGCCCGGGCTGAACCCGGCGTCGGGCGTGCCGTCGGCGTTGAGGCGGGCGAGGCGCTGGCGGGTGACGGCGACACCGGAGACCCGCGGTTGCAGGCTCGTGAAGTCGCCGCCGAGCACGATGCGCCCATCGCGCTGCAGGGCGATCGCGCGGACCGGCCCGTTGAACGCGGGATCAAAGGTGGCGTCGACGGAGCCATCGGGATTGAGACGCGCGAGGTTGGCCCGCGGGAAGCCATCGACCGAGGAGAACTGGCCGCCGAGCAGGACTTTGCCGTCCGGCTGGATCACCACCGCGTTGACTACGCCGTCGACGTCAGGCGCGAACCCGTCCGCCGCAGACTGGGCCGCTGCGCCGGCGCAACCGAAGGCGAAGAGGCCGGCAAGGAAGGCACGACGGAAAAGGCGGCGGAAGACCGGCCGAAAGGGCGAGGCGGACAGCATAAAGGGAAGTGCGGGGGACCGAGGAAGAACCGGGCGCGAGGGCCCGGGTAGCGAGGTTGGGCGCCTGCCGGGTGCAAGGCAAGCGAGGGCTCAGCCGGACCGCCGGGGCGGGGTGTTGGTTCCGGCAAAGGCAGTTCCCCGCTTGCGCACCCCGGCGCCTAACCTAGATTCCCCCACGACCCATGAAACTCCCCCGCCTCCTCGCCCTCATGTCCCTCCTCTCGCTCCTCACTGGTCTGGCCCGCGCCGAGCCGCTCAAGGTCGGCGCCGCCGCACCGGTCATCACGGCCACCGCCGACGACGGCAAGCCCCTGAATCTGGGCGACGTCTACAAGAACAATGCCTATACCCTAGTCTGGTTCTACCCGAAGGCCCTGACCGGGGGCTGCACCAAGCAAGGTTGCTCGCTGCGGGACGCCGCATCGGACCTCAAGAAGCACGGCGTGGCCGTGGTCGGAGTCAGCAACGACACCGTCGAGCTGCAGAAGAAGTTCAAGGACACCAACAACTTCCCCTTTCCGCTGCTGGCGGACACCGACAAAAAGGTGGTCAAGGCCTTCGGCCAGAACGGGATCGCGTTTCCCAGCCGCGAAGCGTACCTCATCGATCGGTCCGGCAAGGTGGTTTACCACGACGAGCGGCAGACCGACAAGCAGGCCGAGAAGGTGCTCGCGTTCCTCGCCGGCAAGAAGAGCTGACGCCGCCGCCTAGGCCCGGGGGCACCACCCCCGGCCTAATCGCGGCCGAAACTGACCAGCTCGATTTCGAAGACCAACGTCGCATTGCGGCCGATCTTCGGGGGTTGGCCACGCGTGCCGTAACCCATCTCGGGCGGGATGATCACCAGGCGCTTCTCCCCCTTGCGCATCAACTGGAGCACCTGCTCCCAGCCCTCGATCACCATCTCCCGGCGCACACGGAAGCTGAACGGCTTGTCCGCCTCCGTCGCCTGGTCGAAGACCGTGCCGTTGAGCAGGCGCCCCACGTAGAGGACGTTGACCTTGTCCCCCGGCTTGGGCGATTCCCCCGAGCCCTCCCGCAAAATCAGGTAGCGGATGCCCGTCTGCGTCTTGCGGGCCTCCGGCCAAGTCTTCTGGACGAACTCCAGGTCGGCGGCCGGCAATTTCTCCCGCTGCGCGGGCAGGGCGGGGACGACGGCGAGGGCGAGCAGCAGGGCGAGGCAGGGGGAGGTAAGATTCACGTCCGGGCGGGATCAGGCTTTGCGGAGGGGTGACAACCGGCCAGCCTTCGGTCAAAGTGTTTTTCCCATGCCCCGCCCCTCGGTCGTGATCCTTTGCCCCCGGGAATTCAAGTTCACCGACCACGACGCCACCATCGAGCGCCCCTTTCTCGCTGACGTGGCGGATCTCCGCACCGTGTGGTTGGACTTCGACGCGCC
>JBEDEF010000400.1:0-3048 GCA_041175845.1 Verrucomicrobiota bacterium | reverse complement strand
TCTGCACTCGGTCCTGCACGTTCTGCGCCATCGAGACCGGCCGGCCCACCGAGCTCGACCTCGGCGAACCCGCCCGCGTCGCCGAGGCCGTCGCCACGATGAACCTCCGGCACTGCGTGATCACCAGCGTCGCGCGCGATGAGCTCGCCGACGGTGGGGCCTCCGTCTGGGCCGCCACGATCCGCGCCATCCGCCACCGCAACCCGGGCACCGCCATCGAGGTGCTCACCCCCGACTTCAAGGGCAACCTGGCCCACGTCGACGTGGTCCTCGATGCGCGTCCCGACATCTACAACCACAACCTCGAGACGGTCGAACGCCTCCAGAAGCCCGTCCGCGTCCAAGCCCGCTACGATCGGTCGCGGTCCGTCCTGCGCCACGCGAAAGCCCGCGGTTTCACGACGAAGACCGGGATCATGCTGGGGGTGGGCGAGGAGCCCGGCGAGGTGGAGCAGACGCTGCGGGACATCGCGGCGGACCGGACGGACATCCTGACCATCGGCCAGTACCTGCAGCCGACGCCGCAGCACCGGCCGGTGCACCGCTGGGCGCCGCCGGAGGAGTTCGCCCATTGGAAGCAGTTCGGGCTGGGGCTGGGGATCGGGGTGATCGAGAGCGGGCCGCTCGTGCGGTCCAGCTACCACGCGGATGAGCAGTCCGAGCGCTTCACCGGTCCGGCGCACCGCAACACGGCCAACGCGCTCGCGGACGCCTGAGGCTGGGCGCGCCTGGGCGGCGGGGCTGGGTCCTCAACGCCGGCCGCGGCGGGCTTCCGTCGCCCGCTCCAACTGTTCGAGCGCCTCGCGCGGCCGGCCGAGGGCGCGCAGGACCTGCGCATATTGTTCACGCCACTCGGGCACCGCGACGGGAGATTCCAGCGCAGCCGCGTAGGCTGCGGCGGCGCCGGCGAGATCCCCGGAGTTGGCGAGCGCACCCGCCAGGCGAGCCCGCACCTCGGGGTCCGCGGGTCGTTCGGCCGCGACGATCCGGAACTCCGCCGCCGCCTCGGCCCAACGCCCGGCCGAGAGCAGGGCATTGGCGAGGTTGAAGCGGGCCGCGGTGAAGCCGGGCGCCAGCTGAAGGGCGCGCGTGAAACTGGCGCGGGCCGGGTCCAGTTCGCCGGCCAGGGCGAGCGCCGTGCCTAGGTTGTTGTGGGCCTCCGCGGAGCCCGGATCGAGTTCCGCTGCCGCCGCGAAGTTCCCGCGCGCGACCGCCGCGCGACCCGCCCGGGCCTGGCCCCGCGCCGCCAGGCCGCGGATGCCCACATGGCGGGGCGCCTCCCGCACGGCTTGCTCCAGCTCGGCCAGGCCCTCGTCGACCCGCCCGGTGAGCACCAGGCCGAAACCGAAGCCGGCCCGCGCTTCGGCCAACCGGGGATCGAGCTCCAGCGCGCGGCGGTGCGGGCCGAGCGCCGCCTCGGGCCGACCCAGCGCCTGCAGGGCGTTGCCGAGGTTTTTATGGAATTCGGCGCGGCCCGGCGCCAGGGCCACCGCCCGCTCGAGGTGCGGCAACGCGTCCGCGGGCCGCCCCTTCAGGAGAAGGGCACCCGCGAGATCGTTGTGCGCCTCAAGGTTGTCCGGGTGGTGTTCGAGGACCGAGCGGAAGACCGCGATCGCCTCGTCCGTGCGGCCCTGGCGCTGCAGGGTGTCGCCGAGGTTCAGCCAAGCCATCGTCGCCCTGGGGTTGTCCGCCAGGGTGCTGCGCCAGAGGGCCTCGGACGAGACGTACTCCCGCGCCTCGCGGAAGCTGAGCGCCGCGAGGGCGACCACCCCGAGCGCGGCCAGCGGACGCCAGCGGGAGAGCGCCGCGCCGGCGAGGGCGAGCGGGCCGATGCTCGCGAGGTACTGGAAATGATCCCCGACGAAGGAATAGCGGAAAAAGTAGACGTTGAAGAAACCCATCACCGGAAAGAGCAGCGCCGCGAAGTGCCCCGCCGCCAAGAAGCCCGCGGCCGCCGCCGGGCGCGCCCGGAACCGCCACAGGAGGACGAGCACGGCGATAACGCCCACGCCCGGCAGGTAGGAGAGCGGATTGCCCGCCGCGAGGGACCAGCGCGGATAGATGAACACCAGCGGTTCCGGCCATGCCAGTTTACCGAGGTAGAACCAGACCACCCGGCCGGCTAGGATCAGTCGCTCGGCGGGCGTCTGGCTCCACTCCGGCCCCAACGCGCCCGAGTTGTAGCGCTGTTCCCAGATTGTCCAGCCTGCCGCCGCGGCCGAGAGAGCGAGGAAGGGTGCAAGCGGCGCCAGGTCGGCCCACGCGAACGTCCGCCGCCGCCACCAGCCCAGCAGCGCGAGGGTCACGGGCAGCATCACGGTCGAGGGCTTGCTCAGGATCGCGAGCGCCGCGCACGCCAGCGCCGCGGCATACTCTCGGCCAGCGCCAGGCTGGCCGGGCGCGTCGAGCCAGCGGAGGTAGCAGAGGGCCGCGGCGAGGAAAAGCACCGCAGACTGCGTGTTCTTCAGCTCGCAGATCCACGCCACCGACTCGACCTGCACCGGATGCCACGCCCACCGCGCTGCGCCGAGCCACGCGCCGGGGACACCGAGGCCGAGCAGCAGGCGCCAGAGCAGCAGCGCCGCGCCGGCGTGACAGAGGAGCGTCACGAGTCGGTAACCCAGCGGCTCGAGTCCCCACAGCTGGTGCTGCACCCAGAAATTCGTAAGGACGAGCGGAAAGTAATGGGCGCGGGCGGAGGTCCAGATGTCCGTCAGGCCGAGCGGGCCCACGATGGTCGGATTGGCGGTGATATGCAGGTCGTCATCCCAGAGGAATTCACCCCGGAGCGAGCCCGCATAGGCGGCCAGCAGCAGCGCCACCAGCAGGCCCGCGGCGGCGAGGGCGCGGAGGCGGGGGGAGACGCGGAGACCAGACATCCGCGGATTGCCTCGGCGGGTCCCGGTCAGGGCAACGCCAAAACGGCGCCCCAGTTGCCCTGCGTTTCGGGGACGCGAGGCACTGGGCCGCGCCGGCGCGGGGCACCACCGTGCACCTGCCATCACCAGCCGTAGTTCACCCCCGCGATGTCGCTCGCCTCCTTTCCCC
>JBEDEF010000399.1:0-3739 GCA_041175845.1 Verrucomicrobiota bacterium | reverse complement strand
GCCCGCGGCTCCGCGACCGACCGACTCACCGCCGAGGACCTGCGCGCCGGCGTGCGCGCCGCCCTGGACCGGCTGGGTCCCCGCCGTCGTGTGCTCGCGGTGCCGCCGGATTTCACCCGGTTCCATTCCCAAGCCGGCCCGCTGACCTGCCTCGTCCACGAGTATTACGGCGACCGGCTCACCGACGTGCTGCCCGCGCTCGGGACGCACTCGCCGATGACGCCGGAGCAGCTGCACGAGATGTTTCCGACCGTGCCGGCCGACCGCTTCCGGGTGCACAACTGGCGCACCGGCATCACCACGGTGGGCACGGTGCCCGCCGAGTTCGTGCGGACGGTCTCCGAGGGCGCGGTGGAGTTCCCGTGGCCGGCGCAGGTCGCCAATCTCATCGCGGAGGGTGGCCACGACCTGATCCTCTCGATTGGCCAAGTGGTTCCGCATGAGGTGATCGGGATGGCCAACTACAACAAGAACATCTTCGTGGGCACGGGCGGGGTGGAGGGGATCAACAAGAGCCACTTCGTCGGCGCTGCCTACGGCATGGAACGGATGATGGGCCGGGCGGACACGCCCGTCCGGCGGATCCTCAACTACGCCGGGGAGCATTTCACGCGGCACCTGCCGATCGTGTACGTGCACACCGTGGTCGCGAGGGGTGCGAGCGGGGCGCTCGAGGTCCGCGGGCTCTTCATCGGGGATGACGCGGAGGTCTTCAACCGCGCCGCGGCCCTTTCGCTCGAGGTTAACTTCGAGATGCTCGAGGCCCCGTTGCAGAAGGTCGTGGTCCACCTCGATCCGGCGGAGTTCAAGAGCACCTGGCTCGGCAACAAGGCGGTCTATCGCACGCGAATGGCGATGGCCGACGGCGGTGAACTCGTCATCCTCGCGCCTGGCCTGCGCGAGTTCGGCGAGGACCACGAGATCGACCGGCTGATCCGCAAGTACGGCTACCGGGGCACTCCGGCCACGCTCGCGGCCACCCGGGCGAACCCGGAACTGCAGCAGAACCTGAGCGCCGCTGCCCACCTCATCCACGGCTCCAGCGAGGGTCGCTTCGGGATCACCTATTGCCCGGGCCACCTGACCCGTGCCGAGATCGAGGGGGTCGGCTTCAAATGGGCGGATCTCGCGGCCACCACGCGGCGGTATGACCCCGCGCGACTTCGGGACGGATGGAATACCCTGCCCGACGGCGAGCGCATCTTTTACATCTCCAACCCGGCGCTCGGCCTTTGGGCCTACCGGGGGCGGTTCAGCGCCTGAGCGCGACCGCGATGAAGCGCTTTCCTGCCGCTACTGCCGCGTTGCGGCGCCGTCTCGGCTCCCGCGTGGTCCGAACCGAGGCGGCCGAACTGGCCGAGGCCGGTCTCGACGGCTCGAAGCTGTCCTTCCTGCCGGAGGCGCGCATCCGCGTGCGCCGCGAGGCGGAGGTGGGCGTGGTCCTCGCCCTGGCCAACCGGTACCGGGTCCCGGTCACGACTCGCGGCCGTGGCACGACCCTCACCGGATCGGCGGTCCCGGTGCACGGGGGCTGGGTCATCGACCTGCTGGATCTCGGCTCCATTCGCATCGATGCGGAGGCCGGGATGGCGCACGTGCAGGCCGGGGCCAATGTCGCCGCGCTGCAGCGTGCGGCGGAGGACGCGGGCTGGTTCTACCCGCCGGATCCCTCCTCGCGTGAGTACTGCACCATTGGCGGAAATATCGCCTGCAACGCCGGCGGGATGCACGGTGGCAAGTACGGGGTCACCCGCGACTTCGTGATCGCCCTCCGCGGCTACCTGCCCACCGGGGAACCGGTAGAGTGGGGCACGCCGACCAAGAAGTTCTCGGCCGGCTTCAACCTGCGCGATCTCTGGATCGGGGCGGAGGGGATGCTCGGGGTCGTCACGGGCGCGGTGCTCAAGCTGCTCCCGCGCCCGGCGGAGCGCTGGACCCTCCTGACCGCCTTCCGCGACGAGGCCGCGGCACTGCGGGCGGCGCTCGCCCTGTTCCGCGCGCGGGTGCAGCCCGCGATCTGCGAGTTCCTCGATCGGGACAGCGTGCGGTGCGCGGAGCGGGCCACCGGCCGGGCGGTTTTCCCGGGCCAGCCCGGCCGCGCGGTGATCCTGCTGGAGTTCGCTGGGTCGCGCGGCGAGCTCCGGGAGCAGCGGCCGATGGTCCAGGCCTGGGCGCGGGAACACGCGGCCGCCCACCGAGCGGCGCGCTCCCGCGCGGAGGCCGAACAGCTCTGGGCGGTTCGGCGCAAGTGCTCCGGCGCGATGTTCGAGCTGGGCGATGCGAAGCTGAACGAGGATGTCGTAGTGCCGATGCGCAGCTACCTCGCGCTCGCGCGCTTCCTGGTGCGGCTCCGGCGGGAGTCCGGGCTGGCGATCCCGACCTTTGGCCACCTCGCGGACGGCAATCTGCACGTAAACATCATGTACCATCAGGCGGTCGCGCGGGAGCGGCGCGCGGCCGAACGCGCGGTGCGGCGGCTGATGACCGAGGTGGTGGCCCTCGGGGGCGCGATCTCGGGCGAGCACGGGATCGGGCTGGCCAAGACGCCCTTCCTAAGGCTCCAGCACTCCCCGGCGCAGGTCCGGGCGATGCTGGCGGTCAAGCGTGCCTTGGACCCGGCCGGCATCCTCAATCCGGGCAAGATGTTCTCCGTCTTCGAGGTCTGGAAGCACCCGCGGACCGCGGTGCGTTTCCCCTGGGACCACAAGTGATCCCCGGCCGCGGGGCTCAGGCCCCCGGCTCGCCGGCGCAGTACCAGTGCCAGGGCTCGTAGCCGATCCCCCAGGGATTATCCCGCGGGTAAGATAACTGGAATCCGGCCGCGGGCGCGTGGCGCTCCAGCCAGCGGAAGGCCGGGGTAGTGGCGAAGTTCTCCTCGAGGTCCGTGTGTCCCGGGCAGCCGATGTCGAGGGCCCGGCCCGAGTGATGCTCGCTAAAACCCGGCGCCGCGATGTAGCGCAGGATGTCGTCCAACGGCCGCCCGGCCGCGCGCTTCCGGCGGATGATGTCCGCCTGCCGCGCGACGGAGCGGAAGCCGGAGACCGGCAGGAGGGTGATCCCGTCGAGCGCGGCGGCCGCCTCCAGCCGGCGCCAGGCGGCGGCGACCCCGGGGAGCAACCGGACCGGAGGGTCGACGTCGCCGGCGTCGACCCGGACGAGCAGACCCGGAGGGGCCTCCGCATGGAAGGGGAGCCCGCGGCGAGCGGCGTAATCCGCCGGGATGCCCAGCTCGCGGTGGAGGGCGGCGATCGGGGCCGGCAACGACACGGCTCAGTCGCTGTGGCCAGCGAGCCAACGCTCGGCCTCGATCGCGGCCGCGCAACCCATCCCGGCGGCGGTGATCGCCTGCCGGTAGACGTGGTCCGCGCAGTCGCCGGCGACATACACGCCGGGGACGCGGGTGCGCACCGCGGAGCCCGCGGCCGGCTTGAAGTAGCCCTGTTCGTCCACCTCCAGCGGCGGGGCGAAGGGCCCCGTGTTGGGCAGGTGGCCGATCGCGACAAACACGCCCTTCACCGGCAGCACCTGCTCGGCCCCGGTCTTCACGTGCCGCACCCGGAGGCCGCTGACCGCGCCTTCCGCCACGCCCTCTACGGAGACGGGCAGGCTGTCCCAGACGCAGGTGATCTTCTCGTGGCGCGTCACGCGGTCGGCCATGATCTTGGAGGCGCGCAGGGTGTCGCGGCGGTGCACGAGGTAGACACGGGAGGCGAAGCGGGTGAGGAAGAGCGCCTCCTCG
>JBEDEF010000398.1:0-4396 GCA_041175845.1 Verrucomicrobiota bacterium | reverse complement strand
GGTCAGCGCCAAATGCGCCCCGCAGCCGCCCAGGCCGGTCAGGTTCTCGGTCCAGTGGCTGGATTCAGTCGCGACCACGTGCAGCCCCTCCCGGGCCAACGGTTCGCCGTAGGCGAGGGTGGGACGGGGTTCTTCGTCCCCCAGCACCGCGTCCCGGAACGCACCCGGTGCCAGCAGCGGATCCGACGCGGGCAGCAGCACGGAGCCTCCGGCCGCCAGCACGGTCGCCGCCACCGCCGCGAACGCGTGTGCCGTCGCGGAATCCGCCGGGCCCGCGGACTGCAGGGCGAGGCGCAGGCAGCCCGGGCCGCCCGTGACCGGCACCGCCGCCGGCAGCGTGGCGAGGCGTTCGTCGAACCAGGCCTCGACCCGCGCCAGCACCCGATCGATGCCCCCATCCAGCTGCACGCTGGCCCAGCCGAAGCCTGCGGGATCGACGCCCGCCGCCGCGAGGTGGTGGCGCATCACGTCGTTCGGGACCTTCTCGCAGCCGTGCTCCAACAGCAGCGCGACCGCCACGTTCGGGTGCGTCAGGTAGCCCCGGTAGGTGCGGTGCAGCAGCTCGTACATCGTCTCCCCGCCGAAGCCGCAGCCTTCGGTGTGGGTGAAGCCGAGGAACCGCGTGACCCCGGCCGCGTGCCCTGCGCCCCGAGCGTTCAGGCGCTCCGCCGCCAGCCGGGCGATCTGGGTGGAACACAGGCTGGTGGGCAGCACCAGGCCCACCCGTTCCGTCGCGTGGCGGCCGTCCGCCCGGCGGAAGACCGCCAGCGCCGGCGGGGTCGGCCGCGGCGCGCAGGTCGGGGTAACGGCGAGCGGGCGCCTATCCGGCGGGGTCCGCGCCCGTAGCGCGGCGAGCCGCGACGTGTCGGTCTGCCGCCAATTGCGCCACAGGGAAACCTGGGCGTGGCCGGCGCGCTCGCCCTGGGTGCGCGCCCCGCCGGCCGTCGCCAGCAGCTGTTCAAAGCCATCGGCCACCACCGCCGCCATCGGTTCGCCGTCGAGGTAACGCCCGGCGTTGAGGTCCATCTCGTTTCGCAGCAGCTCGTGGCGCCGGGTCGTGGTCGTGATCTTGAGCGTCGGGACGAACGGAAAATTCGTGATCGAGCCGTTGCCGGTCACGAACAGGATCAGGTTGCAGCCTGCGCCCACCTGACCGGCGATCCCCTCCAGGTCGTTGCCCGGCCCGTTCATGAAGGTGAAGCCCGGCGCCGGCAGCTCGCGCAGCGGCTGGGCGTACTCGATCACGGTGTCGAGGCGGCTGCGCGGGTCCTTCTTGTGCACCGCCCCGAGCGATTTCAGAGCGATGTTGTAGAGCCCGCGGAAGCGGTTGCCGGCGGAAGGGTTGCTCTCGGCGGTCAGCCCGTGCCAGGCCATCTTGTCGCGGAACCGGTCCAGCATCGCCAGGAACGCCTGCGCCGTGGCCGCGTCGCGCACGTTGCGCAGGAGGTGCGCCTCGCCGCCCATGGTCTCGTCGGTCTCGGTCAGGACGCCCGTCGCGCCATGGCGGATCGCCTCGTGCACCAACGCGCCGGCCAGCGGGTTACCCGACACGCCGGAAAACGCATCCGAGCCGCCGCATTGCAGGGCGATGCGAAGCCCGCTCAGGGGCTCCGGGGTCCGCCGCTCGGCCGCGACCGCGGGCAACCATTCCCGGATGCGCCGCTCGCCCTCGGCCAGATCCGCCTGCAGGCCCCGGCCGAGGGTGAGGAAACCGTGGCGGACGTCGGAGAGCGGATAACCCTCCGCCCGCATGAACTGCGCCAGGCGCGCGTTATGGATCGGCTCGACCCCGAGGTCGACCGCCAGCACCGCCCCGACATTGGGATGCACCAGGAAGCCGGCGAGCGCGCGCAGGATCTCCGGCGCGTTGTTGGGCTCCTCCCGGTCGCCACCCTCGGTATGCGCGATGGGCACGATGCCATCGAGTTCCGGGTGCACGCGCGCGAGCGGGCGCAGGCGATCCGCGAGGAGGCGCACGTAACTGGCGGCTCGCGATGAGGTGCCGACGATCGCGATCACGTTCCGCGTGCCCACCCCGCGCTTCCCCGGCCGCCGGTAGCCGGCGAAGGTGCGGGGCGCCGCCGCCGGCGTCACGGGTGCGCCGGGGCGGAAGATCGCCGCGTCGAACTGGTATGGCGCCAGCACATCCGCAAAGTTTGCCCGCTCCGGCAGCCGCGCCCCCGCCACCTGCCGGACCCGGAGGGCCTCCAGCATCGCGGCGTTGGCGACGTAGTCCCCGGGCGCGATCGGCGCGAGGGCGCGCCCGAACGGATGGCCCCACGAGAGCAGTGGCGTGTCCGTTGCGATCGGTGCGACCGCGAACCGGTGGCCCTCCAGCACGGTGTGGGGTAGCGCCCGGTCACCCGCCGTGAACGCCAGTACCTCCCCGGCCTCCAGCCGGCGGACGGCGATGGCAACATTGTCTCCCGGGGCGGGGAGACGGGAAACGGCGGCGAGGGGCAGGCTCACGGACGGACGCGGGCGGCCGCCTGGAGCAACGGGACCAGGGGCAGGTCGGCCGGCGCCAAGTCCCATTCTCCCAGCTGCTCCGGCCGGACCCAAGCGAGGCCCACGTGCTCGAGCGTGTACGGAGCCGGGCTGTCGGGCGCGAGGCGGCAGCTGAACGGATGCATTTCGACGGTCACTTTCTCGTAGTCGTGGAGGTAAACCGGCCAGGCCTTACCGGGGATCACCTGGATGCCCAACTCCTCCTTCAGCTCGCGCGCCAGGGCTGCCAATGGCGTCTCGCCGGCCTCGACCTTACCCCCAGGGAACTCCCACTTCATGGGGAGCGCTTTGGTGGGCGGGCGCCGCCCCAGCAGGAAGTAGCCATCGGCGTCCTCGAGCAGTGCCGCGACCACCGGGATCGGCACGCGCGGGTTCATCGCGCGCCGACCCCCAGCAGATGCCGCAAGGTATACCGCTCCAGCGCCTCGTAGTCCCGCGCCGCCCGGTATTGCTCGACGAGCGAGCGATCGTAGGAACGCACCTTGTCGACGAGGTGGAGGAACAGTTCGCGGCTGGTCCGCAAGTGATCGACCACCGGGCTGCCCGCCTGCGTGCGCATGGCCTTCACGTCGAGGCCCACGAACTCGCCGCGCCGGCCGTAGCCGCCTTCCTCCAGCACCCGCACCTGGTTGAAGGCCGCGCGTAGGTTCGCCGCCCCGAAGTTCTTGTCCTGATCGTACTTCAGGCCGTTCTGGTCGTTGAGGTGGACGCTCCCCAGCTTGTCGTGGGCCAGGCAGAACGCCATCTCGTCGCTCGGGTCCAGGTTCGCCAGCAGCGCGTGCGCGCTCTCGATCACGACCTTCACGCGCCGGGGATCGGCGGAGGCGTAGCCCAGCGCGACCGCGTGGCCGGCCGTGGGCACGTAGGCCAGGTCGGTCGGCTCGTTCGGCTTGGGCTCGATCCAGATCTCCACCTCCCGGTCGTACGCCAGCACCTGGTTCACGGTCTCCAGCAGCCGCTGGTAGGCCAGGCGCGCGTCCTTCGCCTCGCGCACGTAGGTGCCCTCGCGGGCCAGCCAGAGCACGATCGCGCGGCAACCGATGGCCCGGGCGATGTCGACGCACTTCCGCGTCCGCTCCGCCGCATAGGCCCGGTCCTCCGCCCGATTCGCGGTGTAGGCGCCGTCCACCGTCTGGGCCGCGAACCAGAGCCGCGGCGCCACGAACTCGGGCGTCAGGCCTTCGTCCCTCAGCATGCGCGCCACCTCGGCCGAGCGCGCTGCGATCTGCGGGGCCGACATCCGGTCGAGGTCCGGGACGACGTCGTCATCGTGGAACTGCACGCCCTCGAACCCCAATTGGCGGTAGAGCGCGAACTTGCGGTCGTGCGGGTAGGGCGCCCGGACGTCGGGCCCGAAGGGGTCGGCGCCTTCGCTGATGTTCCAGGGACCGAAGGAGAAGCGGTAGACGGTGGGGGTCGACATGGGAGAAAAGGGGAGGGACTCAGGCCTGCCAGCGCCCGTAGATGCCGCAAGGCAGGACCTTCCCGTCGCGCTGGATGGGCAGGCCGACCTCGCCGGCGGTAATCGTGCCGCCGCGGCCGGAAAGGAGTTCGGCGAGCAGATTCGCGACGACGGTGGGGGAGAGGCGCGCAGTGTAGGCGTTGATCAGGACGAACAGCGGCCGCGGCCCGAGCAGGCGTCCGCACTCCACCAGCAGTTCCCAGAGGTGATCCTCCAGCCGCCACATTTCCCCGGCCTGCCCGCGGCCGTAGGTCGGCGGGTCCATGATGATGGCGTCGTAGGTGCGGCCGCGCCGGACCTCGCGCCGGACGAACTTCAGGCAATCGTCTACCAGGTAGCGGATCGGGGCCTCGCCGAGCCCACTCAGGGCGGCGTTTTCGCGGCACCACTTGACCATCCCCTCCGCCGCATCCACGTGGCACACCG
>JBEDEF010000397.1:0-3207 GCA_041175845.1 Verrucomicrobiota bacterium | reverse complement strand
GGTAAGACCGAGGCCGAGATCGCCCTCGCCCTCGAACACGGGATCTTCTCGTTCCACGTGGAGAGCGAGCCGGAGCTGGCCCGCATCAACCACGTCGCGGGCCGCCTCGGGGTGAAGGCGCCGGTGGCGATCCGGGTGAATCCAGACGTCGACGCCCATACCCACGCCAAGATCACGACCGGGAAGAGCGACAACAAGTTCGGCATTCCCCTCGCGCACGCCGCCGCGGCCTACGAGGCCGCCGCCCAGTACCCGCACCTCGAGATCCGGGGCGTCCAGATGCACATCGGTTCGCAGCTCACGTCCGTCGCGCCGTTTGTCGAGGCGGTGAAGAAGGTGGCTCCCTTTGCGGCCGAACTGAAGCAGCGCTACGGCATCAAGTACTTCTCGATCGGCGGCGGCATGGGCATCATTTACCGCGATGCACTCGCCAGCGGCGCCGCCCAATGGTGGGAGAGCCAGCCCGCCGACCAGCGGCCCCTCACCCCCGAGAGCTACGGCGCGGCGCTGGTGCCGCTGTTGCAGCCGCTCGGCCTGCGGATCCTCCTCGAACACGGCCGCTTCATGGTCGGCAACGCCGGGGCGCTGCTGGCCCGCGTCGAGCACCTCAAGCGCGGCGCCAACCGGAACTTCCTCGTGGTCGACGCCGCGATGAACGACCTCGTCCGGCCCGCGATGTACGACAGTTACCATGAGATCGTGCCGCTGCACCGGGATTCGTCCCGCCGGGCGCTGGTCGCGGACATCGTCGGTCCGATCTGCGAGAGCGGCGACTGTTTTGCCAAGGAGCGGCAGCTGCAGGAGCTGGGCGAGGGGGAGCTACTGGCCTTCCTCAGCGCCGGCGCCTACGGCTATACGATGGCCAGCCGCTACAACACCCGGGGGATGGCCGCCGAGGTGATGGTGCGGGGCAGTGCCTTCGAACTGGTGAACGCCCGCGAGACGTTTGAGCAGATCGTCGCTGGGGAGAAGGTTCCGGCGTTTCTGCAGCGGTAACTCCCGCGACCGATGCGCTTCGTCGTGGCCGGTGCCGGCGCCTGGGGAACCGCTTTCGCGGTGCACCTGGCGCGACTGGGCCACGCGGTGGCGCTGGTTCCCCGCCGGCCGGAGCAGGCTCGGGCGCTGGCCACGGCGCGGGAGAACGCCGCGTACCTGCCGGGCGTCACCCTGCCTCCCGGGCTGGAACTGGCGGAGGATCTTACCGCGGCCGCCGCCGGCGCCACGGCCGTGCTGCTTGCCTGCCCCGCGCAGGCGCTGCGGGAGACCGCCGCCCTGGTCGGTTCGGCCCCCTGGATCATCAGCCTGGCCAAGGGCCTGGAGGCCGGCACGCACGCCCGGCCCTCGGAGGTGATGGCCGCCGCCTGCCCGAGTGCCCGGGTCGCGACCCTGAGCGGCCCGACCAACGCCCTCGGCGTGGCCCGCGCCGATCCCTCTGCGATGGTGCTGGCGGCTCAGCGGTGCGACGCGGACCTCACCGCCCTCCAGACCTCCCTCAGCGGCCCGGCCCTGCGCGTCTACGCCTCCGATGACCTCCCCGGTGTCGAGTTTGGCGGGTGCCTCAAGAATATCTACGCTATCGCCGCCGGTTGCTGCGATGGGCTGCGGCTGGGCGACAACACCAAGGCCGCCCTGCTGACCCGGGCGCTGGCCGAGATGGTCCGCGTGGGTGCGGCGCTGGGGGCGCGGACCGAGACCTTCTATGGCTTGAGCGGCTTCGGGGATTTGGTTGCCACGTGCTACGGCGGGTGGAGTCGCAACCGGGAGTTCGGGCAACGAATTGGCGAGGGCCGGCCGGTGGCCGAGTTGCTCGCCGGGCGCCGCACGGTGGTCGAGGGCTACCGCACCACCGAAGCCTTCGCCGCCTTGGTGCGGGAACGCGGGCTCGAGGCCCCCATTTTGACGGAGACGCACGCCCTGCTGTTTGAAGGCAAGCCCCCCGCCGCCGCCCTGGACGCCCTGATGCGCCGCGGCCTCCGGCGGGAGTAAGGAGACCGCACCAGACGGGCCCGATGTGGCCGCGGCAGTTGCCGCGGATCCCGACGGGAGCGCAGGTCGCCGGGGGCGGGAGGAAAAAGGGTTTCCGTATCGCTCCGCGGCTGCAGCCGCGGCCACACCGCAGCGTCGGTTCGGTCCGGGTTGCTCTGCTCACGTGGCTTACCCCAACTGCGGTTTTCGCCGGGTGAGTTCCGCGCGAAGACCCTCAAGATTCACGACCTTCGGCGCATATCCCGAGGCCGCCAGGACGGAAAAGTGCTGATCATCGGTCACGATGAATTCGGCCTGCGCCGCAATCGCGCAGTCGACGAACTTGTTATCATCCGGATCCGCGGCGATGATGTTGAACCGGAAGGTCGCATCAATCCGATGAATTGTCCCGTGGAGTGCCTCCAAACGCTCCAGCAGCAGGGCAATTTGGAGCCAGCGCTCCCGACCTGAAACGCGCGTGATGACCTCTTCGTACTCGAGCAGGATTTCCGTCGAAAGCGCCAGTTCCAGCTGGCCCGTTAACAAGGCATTCCTGAGCTCAACGAACGAACTGCGGGTGCCGAACAGGGGCAGCAGCGAGTTCGTGTCGAGGCATATCCTCATCCGTAGGGATGCTCCCGCCGCACCGCTTTAACCGCTGCGGCAACTTTCTCGGGCGACACTTTCCCGGCAGCTCGATCGGCATCAAACCCACGGTCGATCTCTTCCGCCAATTCCAAAACCTTCAGTTGTTCGAGCATCCGGTTCAGAACCTCCAGGCGCGAGGGCTCCATTCGGTCGATCTCCTGATGGAAAAAACGCCGCAGGTCCTCGGGATTGGCCGCCGCCACTTGCATGGGCGGAAGCGTGCTCGTCCTGCGCTCGATGACAAGCCTCAGCACGCCTCCCGGACGGCGGCGGCAAGGCGTTGCGGCGCCTCCCGCAGCGCCTCCGCCAAGGGCAGCCCCGCCGGCGAGATCGAACGCGCCTCCAGCCCCGGCGGCGGCTCCGGCAAGGTCGCCTGCCCAGCCAGCACCACGACCCGCTTGCCCCGGGCCAAGGCCCGCGCCGCCACCGCGCCCGGCCCCTTGCCCTGCAGCGAACTCGCATCAAACCGGCCCTCGCCCGTCAGCACCAGCTCGGCCGCCGCCAGCCGGGCCTCCAGATCCAGCCACGCCGCGACCAAATCGAAGCCGGGCAACAACCTCGCCCCCGCCGCCGCCATCAGGCCAAACGCAATTC
>JBEDEF010000396.1:0-3268 GCA_041175845.1 Verrucomicrobiota bacterium | reverse complement strand
GACCAGGCTTGACCAGGGTCCGGCCTTGGAAGGGTGGCAGACGACGTCGCCCGGCTTGTCGACCACCAGCAGGTGCTCGTCCTCGAACACGATCCAGCGCCGCAACTCGTCCGGCGTGAGGATCCGCACCCGGTCGGTGGCCTGCGGCCGGCGCGGCCACGCGCACGCGCGTCCCGCCCAGCGGTCCGGGGAAACCTCCTCGCCGAGCGTCACGGCAACGCCGGGCCAGCCCGGCGCCGCAGCACCAGCCCCGCCACCCGGGCGGCAGCGGCACGCGGGAGACAGCTTCCCGCCCACGTCAGGATCAGGTTGTGCAGGCCGGGTACCGCGTGGGGACGATCCCGCGCCCAGGCCCGCAAGGCGAACCGCGCCACCGCTTCCGCGCTCATCGCTCCACCCGGCAACCTTCCCAGGCCCGCGGCGTCGAAGAAACCCGTGGCGGTGGTACCGGGGCAGCAGGCAACCACCCGCAGGCCGGAGCCCCGCAGCTCCTCGCGCAAGGCCAGCGACCAGTTGAGCAGGAAAGCCTTGCTCGCCCCGTAGACCGCTGCGTAGGGCGTCGGCTGATACGCGACGACGGACGCCACGTTCAGGACGCCGCCGCCCCGGAGCCGCAGTACCGGCAGCAGCCGCGCGGTGAGGTCGACCACCGCGCGCACGTTGACGTCAATCACCGCCAACTGCCGCCCGGGATCATCCCCCGGAAAACGGCCGAAGGAACCCAGCCCCGCGTTGTTCACCAGCAGCACCGGACCCGCCGGCGTGGCCGCCAGCCACGCGGCGACGGCCTCGGCCGCGCGCGCCAGCGCCGCGGCATCCGCTAGATCACAAGGAATGTGGTGCACCGCGGACTGGAAAGTCGCTCCCGCTTTTTCCGCGCAGGGGCGCCGGGAGAGGTTGCAAACCGGCACCGCCGGGCTCATCCTACTCAACAGACGAATGAAAGCTTCCCCCAGACCGGAGGAGCCTCCCGTGACGACCGCGGCCGCGAGATCAGGCAGGGTCGGAGCGAGCAGGGACATGGGAGACAGTGTGATTTTTTGCGACCCCGGCCCCCGGCCGACGGCCGTGCACACGAAACCAAACGCAGCATCATGAACAGCCAAAACCACCACGAAGTAATCGTCTCCGGCATTCATCTCGAGCTCACCCCTTCCCTGAAGGAATTTGTGCACGAGAAGACCGCGCGACTGTTTCGTCACGACGAGCGGATCATCCGGATCCGGGTGGAACTCGCCTGCGACCGCAGCCCCGCTGCCGGGGTGCAATTCACCGCGAAAGGCCATATCCAGATCCACGGTCCGGATATGAACGCCGCGGTTGAGGCCAACGAATGCCACAAGGCGGTCACGCTCTTGATCGACAAGCTCGACCGCATGCTGCAGCGCCGCCACCAGCTGCTGCGGGTGAAGCGAAACCACCCACACGCGACGGAGCTGGGCGTCGAGTTACCAAAGGCGCACGCCTGAGGCCAGCCGCCCCGGGGGCGTCCGCCGAGACGCCTCCGCGGGACGGACCTCGTGACCGCTTGCCCTTCCGGGCCTCCACGGGCCCGGGTCCCCTGATGTCTTTGGATAAATCAGCGCTGCGCGCCGCCATCCTCGCCGCGCTCCGGGAGGAGCAGGAGCGTCAGGCCCGCGCCGCCGCGGATGCCCACGAGGAGGCGACCAGCGAGGAGAGCCGACCCGAGAACAAGTGGGACACCCACAGCCAGGAGGCCGCTTACCTCGCCGAGGGACAGTCCCGCCAGGTGCAGGAGGCGGCAGAGGCCATCGGTCTGTTCGCCGCACTTCCCCTGTCCGCGTTTTCTCCGGCGGATCCCGTGGCGCTCGGCGCCCTAGTGACGTTGGATTCGGGTGGGAACGTGGCCCGCTACCTTCTCGGTCCGCGGGCCGGCGGGCTGACCGTCGCCACCGCGGAGGGAGAGGTGATGGTCCTGACGCCGCAGTCGCCCCTCGGACGCCAGATGCTCGGACGCCGGGTCGGCGACGAGATCACGACACCGCGCGGGGGGCGCTCCGTCCGCGCCCGCATTGCGGCCATCGCCTGATGGTGCGCGCGATTGTTCTTCTCCTTGGCTGGCTGCCGCCCATGGCTCTCGGGGCCGCCGCGGATCCGGATCTCGTCGCGGCGCTGCGCGGCTTCCGCTCGGAGGTTCCGCCCGACTGGTCCTACGTGCAGGTGACCTCCGACGGGCAGCGCTCGCTGGAGGAGCGGCACGACGCCACTCGGCCGGACTTCAGCCGCTGGAGCCTCCTGCGCAAGGACGGCCACGCGCCCACCGCGGCGGAACTCGCCGAGTATCGCGACACCCGCTCCCGCCGCTCGCGCGGGGGTACCGCACCTCGCCTCGCCGAGCAGATCGACCCCGTGGAAGCCAAGGTGGTGGCCGAGGCCAACGGACGCGCCACCTACCGCTGCCGCCTCCGGCCCGCGGAGGCCGGGGACCGAACGGCCGATTTCCTCCACGCCACCGTGGTCGTGCACCGCCCCAGCCGGACCGTCGAGGCGATCACGCTGGAGAATGACGCTCCCTTCCGCCCCGCCCTCGGGATCCGCATCACCAAGCTGCGTACGCGGCTCACCTTCAGCCTGCCCTCCGGGGAGCGCCCCAGCCTGCCCCAGGCCGTGCACACCTCCGTGCGCGGCGACGCCTACTGGTTCAAGTCGCTGGACGCCGACCTGCAGGTCACGTTCTCCGGCTACGAACCCTACCCACGCACGCCGGCGCCCTGAGCCGTCAGCGGGCGTTGCCCGGCGGACGCAGCCGCCGGAGCCGATGCGTCTCGCTGTCGCCGACCAAGACGGACCCATCGGTCTCGATGAAAACCCCGTGCGGACGAGCCAACGCGCACGCGGTGCCCGGACCGGCCGGTCCGTCGCCTTTTTGGCCCGTGCCAGCAATCAGCTCGAGGATACCACTCGGAGTAATCCGGCGGATACTGTGGCTCTCGGTGTCCGCCAGCCAGACGTTACCCGCCTGGTCGAGGGCAAGCCCCTTGGGCCCGCTGAGGGTAGCCTCACGCGCGGGGCCACCATTTCCGGTGAAACCCGGCCGGCCGGTGCCGGCGACGTGCTGGATACGACCCGCCTTTAAATCGAGGCGAAAGACCTGGTTTCCCTCTCGCGTGGCGAGCCACAACCGGCCCTGCGCGTCGAAGTCAATCGCCCGCGGCCCCCGGAGGGGCGTGCCCGCGAGCGGAGCCCCGTCCGGCGTCGGCCCCGCGATCCCCGTGCCGGCTACCGTGGTGATCACGCCGGTGCGCGC
>JBEDEF010000395.1:0-3060 GCA_041175845.1 Verrucomicrobiota bacterium | reverse complement strand
GGGTACTCCTGTTTTTGCTCGCCGGCGCCGCCGCCTTCGCCGCCGAGAAGCGCCCGGTGATCGGCCTTTCCCTGGATACCCTGAAGGAGGAGCGCTGGCAGCGTGACCGCGACACCTTCATCGCCGAGGCGAGCAAGCGCGGGGCCTCGGTCATCGTCCAATCGGCCAACAGCGACGACACCCGCCAGGTGCGGGACGTGGAGGCCCTGATCAGCCGCGGGGTCGATGTGCTGGTGATTGTCCCGCACAACGGCGCCGCGATGACGCGCGCGGTGCGTTCCGCGCAGGAGGCGAAGATTCCAGTGATCGCCTACGACCGGCTGATCCTGAACGCCCCGATCGATTACTACCTCTCGTTCGACAACGTGAAGGTGGGCGAAGCCCAGGCCGCCTACCTTGCCGCGCGCCTCCCGGCCGGCCGGCCTGCGCGGGTGGTGCGGGTCTACGGCGCTCCCACCGACAATAACGCGAAACTGTTCAAGCAGGGCCAGGATCAGGTCCTCGCCCCGCTAATCGCCAGCGGACGCGTCACGGTCGTGCACGAGGACTGGGCCCTCGATTGGAAGCCCGAGAACGCCAAGCGCATCCTCAACGCGGCCCTGACCAAGAACCGGGAGATCGACGCCGTGCTGGCCTCGAATGACGGGACCGCCGGCGGGGCGATCCAGGCCCTGCAGGAGGACGGTCTGGCCGGGAAGGTGCTGGTCACGGGCCAGGATGCCGACCTCGCCGCGTGCCAGCGGATCCTGCGCGGGACGCAGGCGATGACCATCTACAAACCCCTGAAGAATCTCGCGTCGCGGGCGGCGCAGGTGGCGGTGGACGTAGCCCGCGGGCAGCGGCTGGGCACCCCGGTGACGATCCCGAACGGGGCGCGCGACGTGCCGGCGATCTTCGAGCAGGTCATCAGCGTCGACCGGGACAACCTGCAGGCGACCGTGGTGGCGGACGGCTTCCATCCGGCCGCGGCGCTGAAGTGAACCGGTCCCGCGGCCCGGCCTGATGCATCCGGTCGTCGCCGCCCGCGGGCTGACCAAGCGCTTCCCCGGGGTCGTGGCGTTGCGCGGGGTCGACTTCGACCTGCGGGCCGGGGAGATCCACGCCCTGTGCGGCGAGAACGGCGCCGGCAAGTCCACCCTGATCAAGCTGCTGTCGGGCATCCACCCGCACGGGACGTACGAGGGCGAACTACGGATCGACGGCCGGCCGGCCGCGTTCCGCTCGGTGCGGGATGCCGAGGCCGCCGGGCTGGCCGTCATCACCCAGGAACTGGCGTTGGTCGACGGCCTGAGCGTGGCCGAGAACCTGTTCCTCGGCCGGGCGCCCCGGCGGGGCTGGCGGATCGACTGGCCCACCTTGCACCGCCGCGCGACGGACTTATTGCGCGAATTCGGCCTGAACGTGGATCCGGAGATGCCGGTTGGGCGACTGGGCATCGGCCAGAAGCAACTCGTGGAGATCGCGCGGGCGATGGACAAGCGGTCGCGGGTGCTGGTGCTGGATGAACCCACCGCCGCGCTCGCCCCGCGCGAGGTAGGGGTGCTCCAGGAACACCTGCGCCGGCTGCGCGCCGGGGGTACGGCGTGCATCTACATCTCCCATCGGCTGGAGGAGATGCGCGCCTTGGCCGACCGCGTGACGGTGCTGCGCGACGGCGCCACCGTGGCGACCTTGGACCACGCCGAGGCGGAACCGGCGTTGATCATCCGGCAGATGGTCGGCCGCGAGTTGACTGAACAGTTCCCACGCCCGGCCGCCGCGGTCGAGCGCCGCGGGGAACCGTTGCTCGTGGTGGAGGAGTTGCGCGTGGCGCCGCCGCCGGGTTCCCGGATCCGATTGGAGGAGGTTTCCCTGACCGTGCATCCCGGCGAGGTGCTGGGCATCGGCGGACTGATGGGCGCGGGGCGGACGGAGCTGTTGCTGCACCTCTTTGCCGGCTGGGGGCGGCGGCTGGCCGGGGAGGTGCACCTACGGGGTCGGCCGTATACCGACCCGGCCCCGGACCGGTCGATTGCGCGCGGAATGGTGCTGGCGACGGAAGACCGCCGACGGCTGGGCCTGATCCCGGACGAGGACATCACGTTCAACCTGTCCCTCGCGAGCCTGAGTCGTTTCACCCGGCACGGAGGCCGGCTGGACCGGCTGGGGGAGCAGCAGGCGGCGGCGGGCCTATTCCAGTCGCTGCGCATCCGGGCCCCGGGGCTGGCGACGCCGGTGCGCGGGTTATCGGGCGGCAACCAGCAGAAGGTGGTGCTGGGCAAGGCCCTGCTGACCGAGCCGGCGGTGGTGTTCCTCGACGAGCCCACGCGGGGCATTGATGTGGGCGCACGGGTGGAGGTGTACCAATTGATCCAGCGTCTGACCGCGTCCGGCTGCGGCGTGATCCTCGTCTCGAGCGACCTGCCGGAGCTGATGGGCCTGAGCGACCGCATCGTGATGCTGGCGGCGGGGCGGCCGGGCGGGGAGTTCGCGCGCGCCGCGTTCAACCCCGAACGCCTGCTTGCGGCCGCCCTGCAGGCGCCGGCGACAACGAACTGATTCTCCTGATGAAACCGACCCTCTCCCTGCGGGCCTTCGCCCTGCCCCTCGCGCTGGGGGTGCTGTGCCTGTTCTTTTACCTGCGTGAGCCGCTATTCCTTGGTCCGCGCAATCTGACCCAGCTGCTGGTGGAGTTCGCCCTGACCGGCACCCTGGCCCTCGGGATGTTCCTGATCTTGCTGCCCGGGCAGATCGATTTGTCGGTGGGGAGTGGCGTGGGCCTGGTGGGCGGGATCGCGGCGGTGCTGGTGTTCCACCACGGCTGGCCGGCGCCGGCGGCGCTGGGGGCGAGTCTCGGGGCGGCGCTTCTGCTCTGGCTACTGATGGGCACCCTGATCGTGCGCCAGCGGATCCCGGCGTTCATCATCACCCTCGGCGGCCTGTTGGTGTTCAAGGGCCTGTTCTGGCTGGTCATCCGCAACGCGACCGTCCCCGTCGTGGCGGGTGGCGGGGAAAACCTCTATTCGCGCCTCACCACCGAATACCTCCCGCCGATGCTGGGGCTGGCCCTGACCGCCGTGG
>JBEDEF010000394.1:0-3059 GCA_041175845.1 Verrucomicrobiota bacterium | reverse complement strand
CAATGGGACATAGTTCGGGCGGGTACCGCATTCCCCCGTCCCGGGCGCACCTCCACTTCGAGATCGGCCTCGCGGTCACGCGGGACTTTGAAGCCTGGTACCGGCGCCGCCGGCTGGGGGGACGCAACGAGCACGGGATGTGGAACGGGATGAACCTCCTCGGGGTGGATCCGGTGCGCTTCTTCGATGAGTGGCGCGACGGCCGCGTGGCGGAGCCGCGGGATTTCCTTGCCCGACTACCGGTCGCAGTGCGCTTTCGCGTGGCCTCGTTTCGCCGGCCCGACTTCGTCGAGCGTTACCCCTCGCTCGTTCGTCAGCCGCAGGCCTTGGGACCAGGAGCTGGCTGGGAGATCCGCTGTCATTGGACCGGGCTGCCCTTTGCTTGGGCTCCCTTAACCGCCGCGGAGGCGACGGGCCTACCGGCCAAACAGCCGGTGTTCCTAGAAGTCGATCCCGCACTCGGGCGCGAGCAGCGCAGCCGGATTCTCGCGGTGCCGTGGCGCGGCGGTTGGAAGGCGGGGAAGGATCTGGAGACGGTGCTGAAACAGCTCTTCGCCTGGGGCTGACCCGGCGCCGCGGCTATTTGGCCTTCTTACCGCCCGGGACGGCGAGCGCCGGGCGGGCTTCAGGATGACGCGCAAGGATCGCCCGCAAGCGGGTGACCACCTCCGGCTGCGCCGAAGCGAGGTTATGCCGCTCAGCCGGATCGGCCGCGTAATCGTAGAGTTCCAGTTCCGCCGTCTCCGGCGCCGCGCCGGGGCGCTTCCATTCCACGAGGCGGTGCTGTTCGGTGCGGATCGCCCGCCCCATTCTCCCTTCGCGGGGGTAGCAATGGTAAGCGTGGTCTCGGACCCGCGAGGCCGGATCGCGCAAGACCGGCACCAGGCTCACGCCGTCGATGGGCTGGGGACCGGCTGGCTGAGGCAATCCCGCCAGCTCCGCCAGGGTCGGGAACAGATCCACCGACTCCGCCGGTTGCCGAGTGGACGTTCCCGGCCGCGTGACCCCGGGGGCCACGATGACCAGCGGGATGCGGTTCGCCTGCTCATAGTTGGTGTGCTTGGTCCAGTAACCATGGTCGCCCAGGTGCCAGCCGTGATCCCCCCAAAGGACGATGATCGTGTTGCGCGCCAGATCCAGTCGCTCCAGTTCCGCGAGCACCCGCCCGATCTGGGCGTCAACGTAGCTCACGCAGGCGTAATAGGCGTGAATCAGGGTCCGTTGCAGGGCCTCGCCCTTCAGGTTATCCACCTCGAGCGGGCTGTAGTTGACGATCTCACCGCCGACCTTGCCCGCATAGGCGGGGGCTCCGGCCGGATCCGCCGTAAATTCCGGGAGCGGTAAGCGTGCGGGATCGTGGAGGTCCCAGTACCGGCTCGGGGCGGTGAAGGGCAGGTGCGGTTTCACGAAACCGAGCGCGAGCAGGAAAGGGGTATTCGGCCGAGCTGCCGCGGCCTGCAGCCGACGGATCCCTTCGTCCGCGATGCGGCCGTCGGCATAAGCAGAGTCAGGCACGTCGAGTCGCTCCCACGCAGCCCCACGAGGTAGTGAGCGGATCTCGCCGAGGCGCTGGTTGGTGAAGTAGGCCTCCTCGCGGGTTGTTTGCCCATTGGCCGAGTTCGCCGGATCCAGATATTCAACCACCTTTTCCACTAGGGTAGGAACGCTCCAGGAGGCGGCATCGTCGCGATTGCCGTGTCCGGTGTGCAGGATCTTCCCAACCGCTTCGGCGCGCCATCCATGCTGCATGAAATGCTGGGTGAGCGTGACCGCGTGTGGGACCGCCTGGCGGAAGTTTTGCGCGAGGCCATAGATCCCGAGGGAGGTCGAGCGGGAGCCCAACAGCAGATTATTGCGCGAAGGGGCGCAGACGGACTGGTTGCAGAAGGCGAGCTCGAAGCGCAGGCCGCGGGCAGCCAGCCGATCCAGCTGCGGGGTCCGCGCCCACGGGTCGCCATAGCACCCGAGGTTCGGCTTGAGATCGTCGACGCAGAGGAGCAGCACGTTGGGCCGTGTTCCGCCGAAGGCGTTCGCGCCGAGCAACAGCGGGAGCAGAAACAGGCTTGGGGCAGGGAACTTCATCGCGGCGACTCCAGCAGGGTTGGAGCGCAGCTGGCAACGCCATTGCCCCGCTGCGGGGATGGTTCCGGCTCGCGTCCGCGGCTTGCCCCGTCCCACGTTGAGCCCCTCGCCTATGAAGATTGTTATTACGGGAGTCACCCGGGGCCTCGGTCGGGCGCTGGTTGGGGAGTTCATCGCGGCCGGGCACACGGTCATCGGCTGCGGCCGCACGGGAGCGGCCATTTTTGACCTGCGGATGACCTACGGGGCCCCGCACGATTTCACCTGTGTTGATGTAGGCCTCGATGCGAAGGTGGCCTTGTGGGCGGCTAAGGTCCTTGAACAGGACCAGCCACCGGACCTGCTGATCAACAACGCTGCCGTCATCAACCGTCTGGCGCCGCTATGGGAACAGGATGACCGTGAGTTTTCCCGCTTGGTGGATGCGAACATTCGCGGAGTACAGAATGTGATCCGTCATTTTGTCCCCGCCATGGTCGCCCGCGGTCGTGGCGTCGTCGTCAACCTGAGCTCAGGCTGGGGGCGCAGCGTCGCTCCTGAGGTTGCACCTTACTGCATGTCAAAATGGGCGATCGAGGGGCTCACGCAGGCGCTGGCCGCGGAGCTGCCCGCAGGGATGGCGGCGGTACCTCTCAATCCCGGCGTGATCGACACGGAGCTGCTGCGTGCGTGCTGGGGTGAGGGGGCTGGCGATTACCCGCCTCCGGAGGATTGGGCGCGGCGGGCGGCGCCATTCCTACTCGGGCTGGGGCCGGAGGACAACGGCCGCCCCCTGACTGTACCGAGCTGAGCTACCCCCGCTCAGGCCGAGCGCTCGTCGCCCGCCGTGAACGCCTCTGGGGCCGGACCGCGAAGGGAAGGAAGTTCGGTCGGGAAATTCATTCGCGGCAGAGTGGTCCGCTCAAAGGTTTCCAGAAACCGCCGCAGCCGGTCTTGACGGCGTTCACGGGTGAAGAGCGGTTCCGCACCTTGGGGGG
>JBEDEF010000393.1:0-4626 GCA_041175845.1 Verrucomicrobiota bacterium | reverse complement strand
GCCCAGGCGCTTGCCGGGCACGACGGGACCGCGCGCTGCGTAGGGCCGCCCGAGCAGGCTGGCCACCGCCGCCATCTCCCCGGAAGCCAGCAGCGCTCGAATCCGCGTGCTGCTGACCGGCGCGCCATCCCACAGGATCGGGGGGGCCACCACCACGGTGATTCCGGCTTCCCGGCCGGTTTGGGCCAGCAATCCCACTTCGCCCCGGCGCCCGCGGCCGAAGCGGAAATTCTCCCCTACATAGAGGCCCGCCAACCCCGGGAGGCGCGCCCGCAGCCAGGCCACGAAGTCCCCCGCCTCCACCTCCGCGATCCCCGCGGAAAAGGGTTCCGTCAGGACCAGGGTAACCCCCATTTGGCGCAGCACCTCCGCCTTGGCCGCCGGATCCTGCATCACCCGCGTGGGCGCCGCGGGCCGCAGCACCACGCTCGGATGGGGCCAGAAGGTCAGCACGCCCGCCGTACCGCCGGAGGCGCGCGCCGCCTCGACGGCCCGGCCGATGACGGCCTGATGTCCGCGATGAACGCCGTCAAACATCCCGACCGCCAGGTGCAGCGGTACGGCATAGGGGGGCACCGCGGCCAGGGGAGCAAGGGCTTCCGGCGGCATGACCAGGAACCCGGCTCAGAGGGCCACGGGCGGCACCGCCGCGACCACGGGGATCAGCCGGCGCTCGATTTCCGGGAGGGTCAGCGCGTTGATCTGGTCGAGCGTCAGCGCCTGCGCCACCCCGAACTGGCCGGCTCCGGTCCGCCGCAGGGCCGCCAGGTGGGCGCCGCAACCCAGGCGGTTGCCCAGGTCGTGGGCCAAGGTGCGGACATAGGTGCCCTTGGTGCATTTCAGGCGGAAATCGAACCGCGGCACGGCACAGGCCGTGAGCGACCACTCCATGAGCCGGATGAAACGCGGCTCGCGCTCTACCTCCTGGCCCTTGCGCGCACTCTTGTACAGGGGCACGCCGTCGATCTTAACCGCGGAGTACATCGGCGGAGTCTGGTATTGGTCCCCTAGGAAACCGTTCATCGCGGTCTGGATCTCCGCCGCGGTCAAGGGAGGTACCGGGCGGGTCTCCATCACCTCGCCCTCCGCATCCTGCGTGTCGGTCGTCTTACCCAGTTCGATGGTACCCTCGTATTCCTTGTCGACCCCCATCAGGTACTGGGAGACGCGGGTCGCTTTGCCCACGAGGATCACCAGCAGGCCGGTCGCCATCGGATCCAGGGTGCCCGCGTGGCCGATGCGTTTCATCCGCAGCTTCCCGCGCAGGCGGGCCACGACGTCGTGGGAGGTATGATCCCCGGGTTTGTCCACGAGGAGGATGCCCTCCATTTCCTTGGCTGGGAGCAGCATGATTCAGGCGGCGGGCGCGGGTGGCTTCGCCAGACGCTCGGCCATCGCGGCCAACAGTCGCGCCTCGAAATCCGCGGGGGGCGCCTTCACGCTCAGCCCGGCCGCACAGGCGTGGCCGCCACCTTGAAAACGCGCCGCCACTAGATCCACGCGCAGGGATGGCTCCTTGGCCCGCAGGCTGGCCTTGACCGTGCCATCCGGGCGCCATTCGACCAACGCGCCGATTTCCACCCCATCGATGCTCCGGGCATAATCGACCAATCCTTCGGTGTCCTCGGCGTTGGAACCCGTCTCCTCGAAGATCCCCGCCGGAAGCACCCCGAGGCAAAGCCGACCGCCCGCCTCCAACCGCAATGAGGCCAAGAAGCGTTGGAGCAACCGGAGCTTACCCGGGGTCTCCCTCTCGTAGAGTTCGAACCCCGCCTCCGCCGGGGAAGCACCCCGGGCAACCAGCTCACCCGCCAGCATGAAGCAGCGCCGCGTCGTCGCCTGAAAGCGGAACTGACCAGTGTCGGTCAGGATCCCAGCGTAGAGGGCCCGCGCCGTCGGGGCATCCAGCGGCAACCCAGCGTCCAAGCAGAGTCCGGCCAGGATTTCGCAAGTCGCCGCAGAGGTGCGTTCGATCAGGTCGACCTCGCCGAAACCGGCGTTCGACAGGTGATGATCGATCACGCCGACCGGGCGCGGATAGAGAGCCTTCAGCCGCTCGCCGCCGCGGGCGTGATCCGCGCAATCGACAAAAATCGCCCTTCGCGCCACGGGGTCACGCAGCGCGTCGTCCGTCCGGCGGAATTCCATTCCGCCGGTGAGGTACTGGAGCCGCCGGGGCACCGGATCCGGGTTCACGCAAACAACATCATGGCCCCGGGCAGCGAGAACCCGGGCGAGGGCGACCTGGGATCCGATGCAATCGCCGTCGGGCCGGGCGTGCCCGCAGACGGCGATCGGCAGGCCCGCCACGCGCTCCAGCAGCCGGGTGAAGGCCGAACGCAGCTCCGGATAAAAGGCTTCCATCATCACTCCTTCGGCTCCGGCACCGGCGCAGGGGCCGGCGGGGTGACCTCGTCCAGCACCTGGAGAATCCGGGCACCACGGGCCGCCGAATGATCGAGCACATATTCGAACTTGGGCAGGTACTTCAGGACGATCCGCCGGCCCACTTCGGCGCGGATCGGCCCGGCTTCGCCGCGAAGCCAGCGCAGCTTGGCCTCGGCGGCCGCTTCGTCGCCCACCACCGCCACAAAAACCCGCGCGTCCCGCAGATCCGGAGAAACCCGGACCTCGGTGATGGTGACGTTCACCGCCTCCGCTTGGTAGCGGCGACGCAGGATATCTCCCAACTCGCGTTGGACGAGTTCGTTAACGCGCACCGTGCGGTTACTCATCGCCGGGAGAACGAGCGGGGCGGCCGGGGCAGGCCTACAGGGAGGCCCGGACCTTCTGCACCTCGAAGCACTCGATCACGTCGCCCGGCGCGTAACCGTTGAAATCGTCGAGCTTGATGCCGCACTCGAGGCCCGCGCGGACCTCATTGGCGTCGTCCTTGAAGCGGCGGAGCGTGCCGACGCGGCCCTCGTGCAAGATCTCGCGTCCCCGGCGCAGGCGAGCGGAGGCATTCCGGTTGATCTTGCCCTCCGTGACCAGACAGCCGGCCACGAAGCCCTTGGCCAGCGGGAAGACCTGCCGGACCTCGGCCGCACCGGTCTTGATCTCCTTGATGTCAGGATCGAGCAGGTCGGCCATCATCTCACGGACCTTGTCGCCCATCTCGTAGATGATGTCGAAGGTCTCGATCCGCACCCCGTGATGCTTGGCGAGCGGCGTGACGCCGTTTTCGAGCCGCGTGTGGAACCCGATGATCAGGGCCCCGGAGGCCCCGGCCATCAGCACATCGTTCTTCGTGACCAGGCCCACCTCGATGGAGACGATCTCCAGCTGGACCTTCGCGCTCTTGATGCCGTCGAGAATGACCCGCACTGCCTCGGACGAACCGAAGACGTCGGTCTTGATGATGACCTTGAGGACCTTGGCCTGGGTCGCCGCGATGTTCGCGAAGAGCCGTTCGACCGAGACCTCCTTGGGGGCCGCGGCGGCGGAAGTCGCCTCCTTCTTCAGCCGGAGCGTTTCTTCCTCCGCAAGTTTCTCGGCCTCGCGGGTGTTCTTGACTGCCTTGAAGGTGGCGCCGCTGTCCGGAGTGCCGGACCAGCCGATGACGCGAACGGGGGATCCCGGAAGGGCTTCCTTCACGTTGCGTCCCTGGTCGTCGAACATCGCCCGGACCTTGGCGTGGTTCGGACCGCTGACCAGCGCATCGCCCACCCGCAGCGTGCCGCGTTGGACGATGACTGTGGCCAGGGGACCCCGGCCGAAATCGATCTCGGACTCGATGATCAGCCCGCTGGCCTCGGCCTTCGGGTTGGCCTTCAGCTCGAGCACGTCGGCCTGCAGCAGGATCATCTCGAGCAGCTCGGTGATGCCCTGGTTCTTGATCGCGGCGACGGGCACGGTGATCGTCTCCCCTCCCCAATCCTCAGGCGCAATCCCGCGCTGCTGCATCTGGTTTTTCACCTGATCCAGATTGGCGCCCTTGACGTCCATCTTGTTGACGGCGACCAGCAGCGCGAAGCGCTCCGGATGGGATTCCTTCTCGGCCAAGGCGATCTTCAGGGCCTCGTCTGTCTGCGGCATGAAGCCATCGTCCGCCGCTACGACGAGAATCGCGATGTCGGTCACGCTCGCGCCGCGGGCGCGCATCTTGGTGAAGGCGGCGTGGCCAGGGGTATCGAGGAAGGTGAGCTTCCGCCCGTTGAACTCGATCTGGTAGGCGCCGATGTGCTGGGTGATGCCGCCGGCTTCGCCCGCCGCGACGTTGGCCTTGCGGATGGCGTCCAGCAGAGACGTTTTGCCGTGGTCGACGTGGCCGAGGATGCAGACCACTGGGGGCCGCGGGACGAGATGCTTAGACTCGTCCTCCTCCGGCTTTTTCTCCTTTTTTTCCTTCGCGGCCTGCTGGGCCGCGGCATCACCGCGATGCTTGATCTCGAGCAGGAAGCCGTACTTTTCCGCCACCTTCTGGGCGATGGACTCCTCGATCGTGGAGTTCATGGCCGCAAACCCCACCAATTGATTGAGCTCCGAGATCAGCTTGAAGGGTTTCAGCCCCAACGCGGCGGCAAAGTCCCGCACCACGATGGGCGGCTTCAGGTGGAGAGTTTTGACGTCACCCTGGATCGTGATGTGGGCGACCGGGGCCGGGGCCGCGCTACCCGGTAAGGG
>JBEDEF010000392.1:0-7256 GCA_041175845.1 Verrucomicrobiota bacterium | reverse complement strand
AAAGGCAAGCCGGACCCTTGCGCGGCCCGCGGATTTTCGCGCGCCGCCCCGCCGCTGACTTAGGCCTTGCCGCCCGTGGTTCCGCGCCGGCAACGTGCACGGCGATGACCCAGCTGCTTCGCACCCCTCTGCGCGACTTCCACGCCGCGCGCGGGGCCCGCCTCGTCGATTTCGCTGGTTGGGAGATGCCCGTACAGTATCGGAGCATCCTCGAGGAGCACCGTGCCGTCCGCCGCGCAGCAGGGCTCTTTGATGTTAGTCACATGGGCGAGTTTGACGTCCGGGGGTCTGGAGCCGCCGCCTTCCTCAACCAGCTGGTTACCAACGACGTCTCCCGGCTGTTTCCCGGCCGCGTGTTGTATAGCCCGATGTGCTACCCGGATGGCGGAGTGGTCGACGACCTCCTTGTCTACCAGCGCGCGACGAACGATTTCTTCCTGTGTGTTAATGCGGGCAACCTTGCCCGCGACCTCGCTTGGATCCGTGCTCAGGCCGCCGGCCACGACGTGACCGTGACGGACCGTTCGGCCGATACGGCCCTGCTGGCCCTGCAGGGGCCGCGGGCGGTGGCGATCTTGCAGGGGCTCACCGCGACGAGCCTTGCGGGCATCGGTTACTACCACTTCGCGTCGGGCGAGGTCGCCGGCGTGCCCTGCGTCCTCAGCCGGACAGGCTACACGGGCGAGGACGGTTTCGAACTTTATCACGCGGCGGAGCACGCGGTGCGCCTCGCGGAGGCGTTGCTGGCCGCCGGCGCGCCCCTCGGGCTTGAACTCGCGGGCCTCGGCGCGCGGGATAGCCTCCGCCTCGAGGCCGGTTACCCGCTGTACGGGCACGAATTGAGCCCCACGATCTCTCCGCTGGCGGCTGGCCTGGGTTGGACCGTGAAATGGGACAAGGGCTGCGACTTCCTCGGTCGCGACGCGCTGCAAGCCGAGAAGCGTAACGGCTCGCCGCGTCGGGTGGTTTACTTCCGGACCGGCGATCGCCGCATTTTGCGTCCGGAGTCCCCAGTCGTGAACCCGGCTGGCGCCACCGTCGGGCACGTGCTTTCCGGTACCCTCTCGCCGATCCTGCAGGAGGCGATTGGCTCCGCCCTCGTCGAGTCCACGGCCGCGACCTCGCCGCTGGCGGTCGACGTCCGCGGCGCCGCCGTGCCCTTGCAGTTGATCCGACCACCCTTCGTCCCCCTAGGTCGCACCTGATTCCTCTATGAGCTCCCTGCCCGCTGATCTCCGCTACGCCAAGTCCCACGAGTGGGTCCGCCCCGAGGCCGATGGCACCGTCACCATTGGGATCACCGACTACGCGCAGAACTCACTGGGTGACATCACCTACGTTCAGGCTCCTAAGGTCGGTGCGGTCCTCGCCGCCGGCGCGGTCTTCGGCGTGGTGGAATCGGTCAAGGCGGCCAGCGACCTCTACGCGCCGGTGGCGGGCACCGTCGTCGCGGTCAACCCTGCCCTCGATGCGGCCCCTGAGACGGTGAACCGCGAGCCCTACGGCGCGGGTTGGATGATGCGCCTCCGGCCGGCGGATCCGGCGGCGGCTCAGGCGTTGCTGGACGCCGCGGCTTATGGCGCCTTGCTGGGCTAAGGGTTCGCCGGCGGAGGCTTAGCCGCTCTTGGGTGCGGCGGGCAGCAGTGCGCGGAACTCCGGATCATCGCGCAGGGACGCCAGGTCCGGGTCCTGCTGCATCCAGCGGAAGTCGTCATAGCCCAGCTCCAGGGCGCGTCGGAGTTCACGAAGTGCGTCCGTTCGCCGTCGGGTGAGGGCTAGGCTGCAGGCGAGGTTGTAGTGCGCGGTGGAGTTGTCGGGCTCGAGCCGCACCATGCGACGGTCCATCCGCAGTCCGTCCGGAATCCGGCCGAGACGCGTGTAGAGCCCGCCGAGGATCTCGACCACCCGCGCGTAACTCGGCTCGCGGCGGAGGACAGACTCGAAGAACCGGATCTCAAACTCAGCGTCGGCGGCCGGACGTTTCATCGGGTCAGGGGCGGCCGCGCCGGGTGCACTGGCCAGTGTCGCGCAGGGCGTCACAGCGCGCGCTGACTTGCAGGCGCTGGTTCACCGGAGTGAGGCCGAGTTTCGAGGACACGGTGTTGCCATACCACGACATGAACGGCGCGCTGATCTCGAAGATCCGGTCGCAGTCGACGCACACGACCTGCGCCACCTGTGTGTCGTCCCCTTCGCGGTGCGTGCGGTAGAATTTTTCGCCGCTGCCGATGTCGACCTCGCGCAGCAGCCCGCACTCGGTAAGGATCGGGAGGGTGCGGTAGACGGTGGCGCGGGAGACCGAGTCGTCGATGTCGCGGGCGTAGTCGAGCAGCTGCTCGGCCGTCACGTGCTCGCGCTGGGCGAGGGCGGCGTCGAGGATGGCCAGCCGCTGATTGGTCGCGCGCAGGCCCCGCTTGGCGAGGAAGGCCCGGAAATGTTCGCGCGGGGAAGGTCGGCTCACGCGGCGGACTGTCGGGCGCGGGCGCGGGCGGTGTCAAGGGACGGCTGTTGTTCCGGTGTCGCGGAGAAAGTTGCGCCCCGGGGCTTGAGAAATCCCCCGTCGGCCCCATCACTCTTGGGCGCGGCGCGCGTCTTGCCCCGAGACCCGTCGCCTTGAACTCTCCCTCGTGAAGCGCCTCCTCTCTGTCTCCCCCGCTCCGGCTCGGCCGGCGTCCCCTCGGTGGGTGGGTTTGGCGCTCGGTCTGCTGACGTTGCTCGCCGCCGTGCGGGGCGCCGAGCTCACTAGCGTCCGAGAGCGGCTTCTGGGTGGCGGCTATGCCGAGGTCATCCGCGCGGCCCAAGCGGAGCTGCGCGCCGGCGCCGGCAACACCGAGTGGTCGCTGCTGCTGATCCGGGCGCTGCTGATCACCGGCCGGGCGGCGGAGGCTGACGCCGCGTTGCAGGAGGCGCTGGGCCGCGATGCGCGTAGCCTCCGGCTACGCTGGCTGGGCCGCGACGTCGCCTTCGCCAACGGCCGCCCCGAGGAGGCCCAGGCGCGCCTCGAGGAAGTGCGCCAAGCCGTGCGCAACAGCCCCTGGATGTACCGTTCGCCGCCGGACCTGGTTGTCTTCGGCCGCGCGGCCCTGCTCCTGGGCGCCGATCCGAAGGAGGTCCTCGAGAAGGTCTACGCTACGGCCCAGAAGGCGGACCCGCGGCTCCGCGACGTCTACCTCGCCCGGGGCGAGCTCGCGCTCGAGAAGCATGACTATGCGCTGGCCGCCCGTGCCTTCGAAGAGGGACTCAAGCTGCTGCCCGAAGACGCCGATCTCCACGCCGGCCGCGCCCGGGCCTACGCCGAGAGCGACCGGAAGGTGGCGCAGGCCGCCCTGGCTGCCGCGCTGGAGCGTAACCCGCGGCACGTGCCCGCGCTCCTCCACACCGTGGACAATCACCTCTCCGCCGAGGCCTACGCGGACGCCGAGCAGGGCATCGCCGCGGTGCTCGACATCCACCCGGGACACCCGGAGGCGTGGGCCTACCGCGCGGTGCTCGCCCACCTCCGCCACGACCCGGTCGCGGAACAGTTTGCCCGCACCAAGGCGCTTGCCGCGTGGCCGGGTAACCCGCGCGTCGACTCGCTCATCGGGGAGGAGTTGTCCGCCAAGTACCGCTTCGCCGAGGGCGCGGCTTACCAGCGGAAGGCCCTCGCCGCCGACCCCGAACACCTGCCGGCGAAGGCGCGCCTCGCCAGCGACCTCCTCCGGCTGGGTGAGCATGCCGAAGGCTGGGCACTCGCGCAGGCCATCCACGAGCGTGACCAGTACGACGTCGAGGCCTTCAACCTCATCACGCTACGCGAGACGATGGACAAGTACGCGACCCTCGCGAACGAGGATTTCGTCGTACGGATGGCCGCTCCGGAGGTCGCCGTCTACGGTCCCCGGGTGGTCGCGCTGCTGCGCCGAGCGCACGACACGCTCGCGGCCAAGTATGGCGCCGAACTCCAGCGGCCCACCCACATTGAGATCTTCGCGGACCCGCGGGATTTCGCGGTCCGCACCTTTGGCCTGCCCGACGTCGCGGGTTTCCTGGGCGTCTGCTTCGGCCGGGTGGTCACGGCGAACAGCCCCGCCAGCAGTACCTCGCCCACGAATTGGGAGGCGGTCCTCTGGCACGAGTTCTGCCACGTCGTTACCTTGCAGCTCACGCGCAACCGGATGCCGCGCTGGTTGAGCGAGGGAATCTCGGTCTACGAGGAGCGCCAGGCGAACCCCGCTTGGGGGCAGCGCATCAACCCCGCCTACCGTGAGATGATTCTGGGTGACGACCTCGTGCCCGTCGGCCGCCTGAGCGCCGCCTTTCTCGCGCCCAAGTCGCCCCGCCACCTCCAGTTTGCCTACCTCCAGTCGTCGCTGGTGGTAGAGTACCTCGTCGCCCGTCACGGCCTCGACGCGCTGCGCGCGATCCTGCGGGACCTCCGCGAGGGCGTGGAGATCAACACGGCCCTCGCCCAGCGCACCGTGCCGCTGGCGCAACTGGAGCCGGCGTTCGCCGCCTACGCGCGCGAGCAGGCGGAGCGGCTCGCCCCAGGCTTGGGCTGGGAACGTCCGGAGGCCGCGGTCTTTCTCGAGGAAGGGGCGACCGAGTTCGCAGCGTGGGAGCGCCGGCAGCCCGACAATTACTGGGTGCTGCGGGCCAAGGCTCAGCGCCTCGCGGCTGCCCAGGATTGGGCCGGGGCTTTGGTGCCGCTACGGCGCCTAGTCGAACTGTACCCGCTCCAGAAGGGAGAGGACGCCTCTCATCGGCCGCTGGTTGCGGCGCTGCGCGCCCTCGGGGACACCGTCGGCGAGCGGGAAGCCCTCCGCCGGTGGGCGGCCACGGATGACGAGGCCGTCGAGGCCTACCAGCGACTGATGGAGCTGGCCGCTGCTGACGGCGCGTGGCCCGAGGTGCGGGAGAATGCTGAACGTAGCCTCGCGGTGAATCCCCTTGTACCCGGCCCGTACCGGCAGCTCGCGCGCGCCGCGGCGGCGCTGGGCGACGACTCGGCGGCGGTCGTCGCCTGGCGCACACTGCTGCAGCTCGACGTGCCCGAGCGGGCGGAACTCCACCACGAGCTGGCCCGCGTGCTGCTGCGGCGGGGCGAGCGAGCGGAGGCGCGGCGGCATGTGTTGCTCGCCCTCGAAGAGACGCCGCGTTTCCGCGCCGCCCTAAGCCTGCTCCGTGAATTGGGGCCCGCTCCTTCCGGGGGGCTCGCGCCATGATCCAGTCCCGCCGCTGGCTGCTCTCCTGTCTGGGTCTGGGCTTCGCCGGTCTGCTGCTCGCCCAGCGTTTTCCCGGCCGCGGCGGCTTCTGGGGCGGCGAGGGTGGCGGCGTGCGGACCGCGGTTCGCACCGCCCGTGAGATCCCGTCGCACAGCACCGGTACGCCCCTCTGGGAGAACCCGCGAGGCTTCGAGACGGACGTGTTCACCTTTACTCGCGTCCGCTACGAGAGCAGCCGCTCCGGCTACGGGCGCCGCGGCGGGGGGTGGGCGACCGACCTCCCCGACAGCGACCTAAATTTATCCTACCGGCTGCAGCAGATGACTTCGCTGAAGTGCAGCCCGGATGGCCGGATTCTGGAGCTCACCGACCCTGAACTCACCTCTCACCCCTGGATCTACATCGTGGAGCCAGGCGCGCTACGCTTCACGGAGGAGGAGGTCCTGGCCTTGCGAAAATTTCTTCTCAACGGCGGCTTCCTGATGTTCGACGACTTTTGGGGCGAAGCCGCGTGGCAGAACGTCGAGCGCGAGATGCGCCGCGTCTTCCCCGAGCGCGCCTTCAGCGAGCTGCCCCTCGATCATCCGATTTATAGCTGCGTCTTCCAGATCAAGGCCAAGGGCCAGGTCCCCAACGTCCGCACCGGCGAAGAGAGCCAGTACACCGGCATCACCTGGGAGCAGCACGACGGCGACTCGCGCACGGTCCACCATCGCGCGATTCATGATGAGAAGGGACGGATGATGGTGTTTGCCGCGCATAACACCGACAACGGCGACGGCTGGGAGCGCGAGGGGGAATACGAGTACTACTTCAAAAACTTCTCCGAGCGGGTTGCTTACCCCCTCGGCATCAACGTCGTGTTCTACGCGATGACTCACTAAGCCGATGGCCGCCCCCGTCACCACGCTTCCCCCGGTCCGCCGCGCCCTGGCCGCCCTCGCCCTCCTGGGAGGCGGGCTGGCGCTCACCGGGGCGGGCCGCAGCCCGGCGCCCGGTGCCTGCGCCCCCGGCGGAATCAGCGCGGTCGCCGCGCCGGCGGCGCCGGTTCCGGACCGCTCCGCCGCGTTGCTCGCTCAGCCTGCGCCCGGCGGCCGCGGCCCCGTTCGCGCCCCACGCTGGGGCAACGAGTCCGACGCCGGCTCCTCTTGGGTCCGCACCGAAGGCAGTGGGATGATCGACGAGAACGCGGTGCGCACGGCCCGGGAGATCGATTCGCATAGCACTGGCACGCCGGAGTGGAGCAACCCGGCGGGCTTCGAGAAGGACGTGTTCACCTTCGCCCGCGGCGTCTTCAAGGCCGGGCCGACCACCGCCCCGTCCCCGGTTTTCCACCGCGGCCGCAGCATCGGGTGGTGGGTGGATTTTCCGGACGCCGACCTCAACCTCTCCTTCCGGTTGCAGCAGCTTACCTCGCTTCGCGCCGACCCCGACGGGCGTGTCCTGCGCCTCACGGAGCCCGAACTGCACGATTACCCGTTCCTCTACCTCACGCATCCCGGGTACTCGATCCTCAACGACGCGGAGGTGGCCAGCCTCCGCAAGTACCTGCTCGCGGGCGGCGTGATCGCGATCGTCGACTTCTGGAATTCCATTGAGTGGAACGGCCTGGCCGCACAGATGCGCCGCATCCTGCCGGAGCGCAGCTGGACGGACCTCAGCATCGAGCATCCGCTCTTCCACTGCGTTTATGACCTGAAGGGGCCGCTGCAGGCGTTGCAGGTGCCGACGATGCAGTTTTGGAACCGCGCGCGGAACCCCAACGACCCCTCCGCGCCGCTGCAGATCGACCGCGGGCCCGACTCGGAGAAGCTCGCCGTGCGGGCCCTGCTCGACGACCGGGGCCGCATCATGGTGATCGCCTTCCACAACAGCGATCTCAGCGACGGCTGGGAGCGCGAGGGCGAGAACGCCGACTACTTCGCGACGTTCTCGGAAAAGATCTCCTATCCCCTCGGCATCAACCTGATCTTCTACCTGATGACGCACTGACCGTGTGTCTCCCTCCCTTCATGAGCATTCCCACTGAACCTGCCCCGTCCGCCCCCCCTC
>JBEDEF010000391.1:0-2640 GCA_041175845.1 Verrucomicrobiota bacterium | reverse complement strand
ATCCTGCACTTCGACCTGGCCGGTGCGCCAGGCCTCGGTCGTGGTGAGGTCCACCTCGGCTTCCAGCCGGAGGGCATCCGGCAGGAGGGGGAAAGGGGCGAACTTCCAGCCGCGGGCGTTGAACTCGGCGTGGACGGCGGCCGGCTCGGAGGTCTGGAGGCGGAGCCAGAGCAGGGCGCGGCGCGCTTGGGTGGCGGCTTCGGCAGGGGTGAACAGGGCGGGCGCCTCGGTGCGGAACCAGGCGGGGAGCAACTCCACCGGATCGTCCGCGGGTGGTTCCCCGGTGGCCCAGGCGGCGCGGAAGGCGGCGGTGGTCGGGGTCTCGGCGGCGAGCCAGGCGGTCCGCCGCAAGGCCTCGTCGGGATCGGTCGCGAGGCAGGGTTCGATCCAAGGCAGGTGGCGGAGCGTGGTGTAGATGAGTTCGCGGTAGAGGCGGCGGTCCCGGGAACCGCAGCTGCGGCGCGCGGCGAGCAGGCGCTGGAGGCGCGCGGGCAGCGCGAAGTCTCCGCGCCAGTGCGGCTGCAGGGCGCGGGCGAGTTCGAGGTAGACCCGGCCCTGGTTGGCGGAGATGCCCACGGCGCTCAGAAGCGCAGGGCATCGACGCGCAGGTCGAAGCCGAAGCTGCTCTCGCGTTTGCGGCCGGAGTAGACGCTCACGGAGCTGGTGACGAGCCAGGTGTTCGCGACGCCGAACGCGAGGCCGTAGGTCTGCTCGTTGAAGCGGCGGCGGCGGGCGTCGTACTGGAGCCGGGTGATGAATTCGAGGCCCTCGCGCAGGCGGGCGCGGCCGTCGACCGCGTAGTCCTCGAGTTCCCGCCGCAGGAAATTATTGCCCCAGCGGAGCGACCAGCGGTCGCCCTCGCGCAGCGTGATCCCCGTGTTGAACTCGCGCAGGCCGTCGCCGCGGGCGGACCAGACCTGGAGGGCATCCAGTTCCAACCAAGGGGCCGGGCGGGTGGAGAGCTCCGTGTGGACGGCGGCGAACCGTCCCTCCGCGGGACGAGCGCCGGCGGCGAAGTCGCCGGCGAGGTCAAGCCGCAGGAGTTCGCGGACTCCCTCGGCCGGATCGCGGGTCTGGAGCAGGTTGCCGAGGCCGAGGCGGAAGGTGCGGGTGGCGCGCAGGTCGTCGAGGTGGCGGGTCTCGCCCAGGCCGAGGGGCGGCAGATAGGTGCTGAAGGCCTGCCGGTCGATGCGGGGGATGACGCCGCGCCCGCGGTCGGCGCCGGGGAAGTGGCGGTACGAAAGCCGGGGGGTCAGGACGTGGCGGAGGCCGTCGATCTTCCAGACCTGGTCGCGCACGTCGAACGTGCCGCTCAGGCGCAGGGTGGCGTCGAAGCCCGCCTCGCCCAGCAGGCGCAGGAGGTTACCCGGACGTTCGTCGCCGCGCCGCAGGTTGGCGTAATGCGTGAGTCGTCCGCCGAGCACGGGGGTGAAGGAGAACCATGGGGTAGGGGTCCAGGGCCGGGAGAGGCCGTAGTAGGCGTCGAGGCGATCCGCAGCGGAGCGGGGACCCCCATCCGGGGGATCCTCGCGGAGCCGCGCATAGGAGGCTTCGCCGCGCTGCCATACGCCGAGAGCAAGTGGGGTTGGTAGCGCGTCAAACCGGAGTTCCGGCAGGCGTTCCTGCACGGCGTGGAAGCGGTTGGGCTGCAGGCGGGTGAGGAAGGTGAGGAACGAGTTCGGGCCCGGGTGCGCGATCTCGAGGAACGAGTCCGGTACCTGGACGGGAAAAAACGCGCGGGGCCGGAAATCCCGCAGCACCTCGGAGTCGGACCACCAGTGGACCTGCGCGGCGAAGGTCGTGCCTCCGGCGCTGCGCTGCCGGTGTTCCCAGGCCAGGTGACCGCGGTCGACGGCAATGGGGCGGCCGAGGAGATCGGTCAGGCGGTCCCCGTGATCCCGGATGTAACCCGAGCTAAGACTGCCGCTCCACCGGTCGTCGGTCGAGGGGTCGGCGTAACGCGCGGCGGGTCCGAACATCAGCCCGCGGGCGGTATAGATCCCAAGTTCGCCACCAAGTCCGAGGCCCGGTTGGACAGGAAGCAGCGCGCGGGCTTCGCCGAAGAGGCCCAGCGAACGACGGAAGCCGCCCCCGAGCCCGAGGGAGACGGGCAGCGGCTGGTCGAACTCATGGCTCGCGCCGCGCAATGAAAACGGGCGGAAGTCGCCGACGCCGAGCGCGGCGCCCGCGGTGCGGATCCCCTTTCCCGGGACCACCACGACCTCGTCGGCCACGAGCGTGGGTTGCCAGGGGCCGGGCTCACCCAGGGAGATCCGCGCGCCCCGGAGGGTGACCTCGGCGCGGGTGCCTGCGGCCTCTCTGGCGGTGGCGAAGTAAGGGGGGGATCCGAGGCGGACCTGGCGAGCCTCGAATCGGCCGTCGCGGCGGCGCAGGGTCAGCTCCTCGGCTAGGAGGCGGGCACCGGCCAGCGTGAGCACCACGTGTCCCCGGGCGTGAAAGGTGTTGGTCGCGCCCTCGAGGCGGATCTCGTCGGCCGTGAGCCGAAAGCCCTCGCCGGCCACGCGGGCGTTGCCGCGGTAGACGAGGTTGCCGCCGGTGCTGAGGCCGAGGTCAAGGGTGTCGCCGGACAGCTCGACGGGGGGCGGGGCAGCGGCCGGCGCGGCCGGGGCGGCGCAGAGC
>JBEDEF010000390.1:0-3220 GCA_041175845.1 Verrucomicrobiota bacterium | reverse complement strand
AGCGGCAGGGCGACTTCCTGGTGCGCGGTCCGGAGCGGCCCCGCCACCGGTCGGAGCGTGACCCCGAGGACGCGGTCGACCTCGCGCCCGAGTTCCGCGCCGTGGGCCCGGGCGATCTCGGTCGCGCTGCGCTTGGCGGGATCGTTGAGACTGTTCGGGTAGGGGTTGGCGTCCCCGGCGAGGCCTTGGAGGAACATCGCCTGCACCCCCGGGTGCGCGCGCTCCAGGAACGCCTGCGCCACCCCCGCGTAGTCGCCGCTGACCCGGTTGTCGCGTGTCCCGTAGGTGGTGTTGTGGCAGGCCGCCCCGAAGAGGACGCCCACCAGCCGGCCCTCCGCATCGTCGACCCGCAGCACCGGCACGGAGCGGTCGACGGGTCCGCGCGGATTGACGCCGAGGATGACGCCCCGGTCGGTGTGTTCCCGACGGTTCATCGGGAAGTTGACCTGGCCCGTGCCGGTCCGGAGACGCACAGTGGCCAGCCGAGTGAGGGCGACACCGGCGAGGCGGACGCATTCGTCCTGCAGCTTGACGGTGTAAGCGACGAGTTGCTCTGCCTGATCCCGGGCGATCGTGTAATGCGACTGCGTGCCGAGCATGATCGCAGGGCCGGCGTGGGTGTGGGAGGCGTTTAGGAGGATGCGGGCGCGGGGAATCCCGGTCGCCGCGGTGATCCGGGGAATAACCGTCGCGGTGAAGTCCGCCCGGAACCCGATCAGGTCCGCGGTGACAAGGAGGGCGCGGGCGCCGCTGGCGTCCTCGAGGGCCATTACCTTGAGGTGGAGCTCGTCATCGACTTCGCGGGCGGGCTGGGTGCGGCCCGCGTAGCCCGCCAGCATCAGCGGCGCGGAGGGTGTAATGCGCGCCGCGGCGAACCCCGCCCGCCAGCCGGTGCCGTCGGCGGCGGGCACCAGGGCGGGGACGCAACACAGGAGGGCGGCCAGGCGGGGCAGGAGGCGCATGCGCGACGATCTTCGTGCCGCCGCCAGCCTGCCAAGAACGAAGCGAAGGTTCGGCTCGCCCGGCGAAGCTGCCGTGGCCGCGTCCCGGGCCGACTCAGGGCGCGACGGTCAACTCGCGCAGGAGCTCATCCGCGCGTTCGACCGCGGTTAGGACCCAGAGCAGGTAGCGCGAGTCGCAGTGGATGCTGCGGGTGCGCTCGCGGTCGTGGAAGTAGTCCGATGCCACGGTGTCGTAGGTGCCGTCGAAGAGCAGCCCCACGAGTTCGCCGCGGGCGTTGAGGGTGGGGGAGCCGGAGTTGCCGCCGGTGGTGTCGACATTCGAAAGGAAGTTCACCGGCACGTCCTTCAGGCGCGGGTCCACGTAGGGCGAGGTGGCTCCGGCGCGGAGGGCGCGGATGGCCGCCAGCTGGGCTGCGGGCGCGTTGAATTCGCCGGCGCCGGTGGCTTTCGCCGCGACGCCGCGGAGGGTGGTCTGCGGAAGATAGAAGAGCCCGTCGCGGCTCTCGACGCCCTTCACGGTGCCGAAGGTCACGCGCAGAGTGCCGTTGGCGTCCGGAGCGGCGCGTCCGCCCGCGTGGGCCAGCACCGCCGCCGCGTGCACCGGGCTCAGGCGGGCGAGGCGCCCGTTGAAGTCCTTCGCCTCGGCGCGCACCTGCTCCTGCACGGGGAACAGCTCCGCCGCCACCTGCAGCAGCGGATCCGCCGCCGCCGCGAGTGCCGCCACCTCCTTCCCGAACAGCCCGAGGCGGAAGTCCCGTTCGTAGAGGCGCGAGGCGGTGACGTGCCGGTCGACCCACGCGGCGATGGCCGCGGCTGCGGCGCCCGGCTCCTGGCCGGGCGTCAACCCCACAAGTCGGTCGAGCACGGTCAGGCGGGCGTCCGCCGGCAGGGCGGCGATGGACTCGAGGTGGTAGGCGAGGAGGGCGCGGTCGGCGCGGCGGTCAAGGCTCCGCTGGAGCCGGTCGAGACCTTCCCGCAGGCGGGGCCAGTTGCGCTCCTGGAACTGGGGATCGCGCTCGGCGTCAGGCTTCGCGGCCTCGACCGCGAGGCGGTGCAGGGTCTCGGCGGCCCCGAGGGCGGTGCCGGCGCCGGTGAATTCCCCGAGGAGCAGGTTTCGCTCACGCTGGCGGGCGCGTTCGGCCTGCAGGGCGCGGATGCCCGGGATCACGGTGCCGTACTCAGCTCGCCGGGCGGGTTCGGCCTCGATCCATGCGAGCAGTTCCCGCTCCGCCGCCTCCTTTTGTGCGAGCACGCCGCCCCGGACCATCGCTTCCTGCACGCCCCGGGTCTTGGTCAGGGTGTTGTGCAGGCCGCGGATCCGGGTCGACACCCGCAGCGCCGTTTCCGGATCCGCCGCGCCAGCCCGCTCCAGCAGGGCGATCTGCTCCGGATAACGCCGGAGGAGGCGCGGCAGGCTGAACTCCACCGTTTCCCGGATGGTATCGAACGAGGGAAACCGCGCGGTGCGGCCCGGGTAACCGGCCACGAACACCAGGTCTCCGGGGGAGGCGCCGGCGGCCGAGACCTTGAGCCAGTGCCGGGGTCGGTAGGGGATGTTCTCCGGCGCCGGCGCCGCGGGTCGACCGTCCGGACCCACGTACGCCCGCAGGAAGCCGAAGTCGCCGGTGTGCCGCGGCCACTGCCAGTTGTCGGTCTCGCCCCCGAAATTGCCGATCCCCGCCGCCGGCGCGTACACCAGCCGCACATCGCGGATCTCCAGCTGTGTGATCGCCAGGTACTGCAGGCCCTCGAAAAACGAGGTCACGGTGCAGCGGTATCCGGGCTCCCGCTCCCGCGCCGCCGTGAGCTCCTTCTGCCGCCGCTCCAGCAGTTCGAAGTAGGCCCGGCCGGTCACGTCCGGCGGAATGTTTCCCTTCACTGCAGCTGTCACGTCCTCCACCGCCACGGTCACGAACACCCGCGAGCCGGGTCCGCCCGGCAGCTCCGCGGCGCGCTCCCGGGCGAGAAATCCGTCCACCATCAGGTTGCGATCGGGCCGCGAATTGAACTGCAAGGGACCTTGGATGCAGTGGTGGTTGGTCACGATCAGGCCGTCCGGGGAGACAAAGGAGGCGCTGCAGCCCCCGAGGGAGACCACCGCCCCGAGGGGAAAGCCGGTGATGTCGGCGAAGGCCCCCGCATCGCCCTTGAAACCGAGGGCCGCGAGGGGGCCGGCGAGTTCGGGCAGTTGCCGCGGCAGCCACATCCCCTCCTCGGCGCGGGAGTCGGGGGTGGTGAGCACGGCGGTGAGCAACAAC
>JBEDEF010000389.1:0-4371 GCA_041175845.1 Verrucomicrobiota bacterium | reverse complement strand
GGAAATGGTACGTCGCGCCCGCCGTCGCCTCGAAGGTGACCAGCGCGCTGGTCGCGGCCTCCGTGCCGCCGGTTTGGGTGTCGTGCTGGTCGTTGGCGGCGATCAGGCGCAGGTCGGCGAGGCTGGTGCCGGTGTAGACCGCGAGGATCGGATCGAAGCCCTCGCTGGCGAGGCCCGCTTGGAAGCGGCCTCCGGCGGGCGCGGTCCAGCGGTACCAGAGGGATTTTCCCCCGGTGAGGCCGAGGATGCGCGGCTCCCCCGGCTCGAGCGTGGCGGAGGCGTTGGCGGCGTCGATCCGCGCGGAACGGCCCGCGATGACCTGCGCGCCGGCGAAGGCGTCGTTGGCCGGGATCGCCCCGAGGTCGAGCAGGGTGAGTCCCGCGGTGGCGGCGGCCCCCGCTTTGCCCGCGACCATGATCTGGTAGGGGACCCCAGCCTCGGCCTGGAACTCCAGCCGCGACGTCACGCGGCCGGCCTCGTCATCGTTGGCGGCCACCGGGGTGAGGGCTCCCAGCTCCGTACCGGTGAAGACGCCGAGGAGGGTGTCGTAACTGCTGCCGGTGGTCGAGAGGCGCACCCGGCCCGAGGTCGACGGGATCCACTCCCACCACAGGGAGGCCACGGGGGTCTGGCCGGCGATGCCCGGCTCGTTCTCGAGGGTCGCGCCGAGGTTGACGTTGCGCACCGCCGCATTGCCTCCGGCGAGGCGGGAGCGAGTGGCGAAGTCGTCGTTGAACGGCCGGTTGTCGGTGGAGCGCAACGCCCGGTCGAGGTTCAGGCGGCCCCCGGTCTGCACGCGCCCGCGGAAGGCGGGGATCGGATCGACGTGGCGCAGAACGCGGTTGACCAGCTCGCGGTAGGTGTCCCCTGGAAACTGCGCCCGCAGGAGCGCGAGGGCACCGGCGACGTGCGGGGCCGCCATCGACGTGCCGGAACGGGAGGCATAGGGCGGCGTGCCGGTTGGCCACGTCGACCAGATCTCGGAACCCGGGGCGAACAGCTCGACCGAGCCCGCGCCGAAGTTGGTGCTCAAGGCGGCATCGTCGCGGCTGGTGGAGTTGGCGACGGCAATCACGTTTTCCAGCCGGTAGCTGGCCGGGTAATGCGCGAGCAGCTCCATGTTCGCCCCGTCGTTGCCGGCCGCCGCCACGAACAGGATCCCCGCAGCGCGCGCCCGCAGCAGGGCCTCCCGCTCGGCCGGATCGAACTGGGTGACCGGCCCGGCGGCCGCCCCGTAGCTTCCGTTGATGATGCGCGCCCCGTGGCGGATCGCGTAGTCGATGCACTCGATGCCGTCGGAGGTGGAGCCCCGACCCGCGCTGGTCCCGGTGCCCCCGCGGAGGAACTTCAGGCCCATCAGCTTCACCCGCCACGCGACGCCCGTGATGCCGACGCCGTTATTGCCGACCGCCCCGATGATGCCCGCGACATGCGTGCCGTGGCCAAGGTCGTCGGCTGGGTTACCCGAACCGGTGATCGCGTTGATGCCGTGGATGTCGTCGATGTACCCGTTGCCGTCGTCGTCGCGTCCGTTGCCGGGAATTTCTCCGGAGTTGACCCAGAGGTTGGCGGCGAGATCGGGGTGGTCCGTGCGGATGCCCGAGTCGATCACGGCGACGATGACTTCGGCGGCGTCCGTGCGCAGGTCCCAAGCCCGAGTCGAACCGAGGTCGGCGCCGGCGATGCCGTTGTTGGCGCCGGTGTTCCGGTGCGGCCATTGGCGGCCGGCGAAATCCGGATCGTCGGGTACCACGGTCGCCTGGCGCAGGTGATCGCGTTGGACGTACTCGTAGCGGCCCGAGGCCAAGAGGCGGGTGACCGCGGCGGGAACGGTTTCCCCGGCGGGGAGCTCCAGGAGGCGCAGGCCGTCGAAGCGATCCCAACGGCGGCGCACCCGGACGCCCTCGCGCCGTTCGGCCGCGTCCGCCTCGGCGTGGCGGCCCGCGCGTGGTTTGGCGAGGACAACCCCCTCGCGATAGCCCTGTGCGAGCTCGCGCGCGTTGAACCCCTCCGGGCCCGGCTCGGCGGCCGGCAGCGCGAGGACGAGCAGGAGGGGCAGGAGCCGGTACCGCGGGGTCTTCAAGGCGCCGGCAGGCTAGGGGACGTCGCGGCCGGGAGACAAGCGGGCGCGCGGCGCCCCGACGTCAGAACTGCAGGGTGAGGGTGGCGATCGCCGTGCGCGGTTCGCCGTACTGGAACGTCCCGTTCAGGTAATGCTTGTCCAGCAGGTTGCGGACGTTCAGCCGGAAGTTGGCGGGGCGGTTGCCCAGCTTCGTCGCGTAGCCGAGCAGCGCGTCGAAGAGCACGACGGGTTCGCTGACAATCGGGATCGTCCAGCTCGGGTGGACGTAGGTCTTGCCGAGCGAGTTGATGCCGCCGCCCACGTAGAAGCCCTGGAGCGCGCCGCGGGTGAAGGTATACTTCTGCCAGAGGTTCACGCTGTACCGCGGGACGGACTCGAGGTGGGAGCCCACCTCGCGGGGGGAGGCGGGGTTGGAGAGCTCGTTCTTCTCCAGGAAGTAGCTGGCGGTGAGCAGTGCCTGGTAGGACGGACGCGGGGTCCAGACCCACTCCGTCTCGATCCCGCGGGCGCGGGTCCGTCCAGCGGCCACGCGCACGGTGGCGCCGGGGAGCTGGTATAGCACTTGGTTCGCGATGTCGACATCGAGGCGGTTGGCCTCCTCGTTGGTGAAGTAGGAGACCGTGCCGAGCAGCACGCCGGCGCCCAGTTCGACCTTGGCGCCGCCCTCCCATCCCTTGCCCTCGAGGTCGGCGGTGAGGAATTGCACCGGCACGACCGCCGGCGGGCGGTAGTTCGGCGAGGTGGGATCGCCCTGGCTCGCGCGGATCGCGGCGAGATCGGCGGTCTGCTGCCGCTGCGGCACGAAGGTGCGGCTGTAACTCGTGTACAGGCTGAGCGCCGGCCCGACCCGGAAGAGCGCGCCGAGCTGCGGGACGAAGCGGCTGACCTTGAAGTTCTCGTCCCGGCCGTCCCGGTTGTCGTCGGTCGGTCGGTGGTTCGTGATCTGCCGGCCGCCCACGAGCGTGCGCAGGCGATCCCCGAAGAACGAGGACTGCACGACGCCGTAGTAGGAATTCGAATGGGCGCCGCCCTTGCGGATGACGCCGGGCTCCGTGTAGGTCGGCCCGTACTGGTCGCGCATCAGCTGGAGCAGGCTGGGGATGGGCGGTGAGCCGGGCACCCAGGTCACGAAGCGCGTGGTCGCGACGGTGATGGGGCTGACGACCTCCTTGCCGCCGTCGTGCTGGAACCCCGCGAGCAGGTCGTGGCGGCCGGCCCGGTTCAGGTTCAGCTTTGAAGCAGCCTCTAGCTTGGCGGAGAAGTTGAGCCCGCCGGGCTTGAAGTCGGAGATCGTGCTCCGCAGGCGCTGCCCCGCGACCGGACGCAGGCCGTTGAACTCGCGGCGCATCCGGTGGCTGTCCACCTGCTGAAATTGCGCGCGGAGCGCCAGGGTCGGGGAGGCCACCCATTCCGCCTCGAAGCCGCTGCTCTGGTTGCGGTAGTTGTCGCGCCCGTCGGGACCGTTGTAGTTGAAGGCATCGTTCGGGAAGAAATCGCGGGAGAAGATCCCGGGGTAGGGCGCGACGCTGGCGCCCAGAGTGCGAGCGAGGTACGCGTCGACGCCCTCGGGGGCGGTCCGGCCGGTGTTGATGGGGGCACCGGCCGGCGTGCGGACGGCGCCATTCTCCAGCTGGGGATAGCTGGCCGGGCGCGGGAGGCCTAGCTGGTCGAAGAGCCGGATGGCCTCGCGGTCTCGCTCCTGGTACAGCGGATGGCTGACGACGGTGTGGGGCCGCCGGCCGCCTTCGCGGTCAAGCAGGGCGTAGCGGGCGGTGAGGCGCAGCGCGGGCAACGGGCGCCAGGTCAGCGCGCCGGAGTAGAACTGCTCGCGCGTGAACATATAATCGATCGCGCTCTGCTCATCGGTGGTGCCATAGACCAGGCTGTAGGCGAGTTGGGAGCCGAGCAGGGGACCCGCGAGGCGAAGAACGGCCCGGCGGTGCTCGTAGGTCCCGTAGCTGAGGTCGAGCGAGTTCTGGGGGACGAAGGAAGGCTTGAACTTGATCAGGTTCACGGTGCCACCCGGGTTAGAGATACCCGCGAAAACCGCATTCGGACCCTTCACTACCTCCACCCGATCGACGTCGTACAACGCGAGGCCCTGGCCGGCGGGCAGGCCGTTGACGAACTGCGGCCCGGTGTAGCCGCGAATGAGGATCTGGCCCTCGTCTTTCACGTGCAGGGCGACGGAACTTGCGGCGCGCAGGACATCCACCAGCTGGTTGCCGGCCTGATCCGCGACCAGTTCCTGCGGCACGATGCTGATGTTGAGCGGGGTATCCTTGATC
>JBEDEF010000388.1:0-3897 GCA_041175845.1 Verrucomicrobiota bacterium | reverse complement strand
GTCGAGGTCCGGCCGGCGCCGACGGGCCCCGCGGAGGTAGCGGCCGCATTTCTGGGCGAAGCGCAGGTCGCGGACGAGGGGCCAGTGCTTGAACGCCATGCCGTCTCCGTGCCCGAAGCCGCGCCGGGGCGCAGCAAAAAACCGCGACACTCCGCCGCGATCAGAGGATCTCCGCTTCGCCCGCGCCGGGGAAGGCCTCGCGCACCTTTTGCGCCCGGAGAGCGAAGATCGTGCGCAGCTTCCCGCCAATCCACACCGCGTGCCCCAGGCCGCCCAGCCAGCCCCAGCCGGGGTCGTAAGTCACCAGATCCGTCATTTCGACGCCCCCAGAGACCGGGATGAACCGATGCTGGTGGTGCCATAGGCGGTACGGGCCGCAGCGCTGCTCGTCCACGAAGTACTCGCCCTCGCGCACGTGCGTGATCTCGGTCAGCCAGCGGGTCTCGACGCCGGGGACAATCCCCACCCGGTACTCGATCAGCTGACCGGCGTACATCCGCGGAGCGACGTCACCGACGATCCGGAAACGGAGCTCCGGCGAAGTGAGCCGGTCGAGATTACGCGGGGTGGCGAAGAAGTCCCAGGTGGCGGCCGGAGGTCCGGGAATGAATTGGCGGCGCTGAAGGCGGTAGAGCACGCAACTGCTTCGTTCTTCCGGGGTCGCTGGATGCCGTGGCCGCGGCCTTGACAGCCGGGCGCGACCTGCCCGGTGTCGCCCACGTGCCCTGGCCGGTGCTGGAATTCGAGGAACTGGTGGTGGGACTGCTGGACCGGTTCCAGCGGCAACTGCATCGTCCCCAGGTGGATCCCGCCGTGCTGCGCGCAGTGGCGGCGCGACTCGGTGAACTCGTGCGCTCCGGCCGGCCCCCGGGTGACCCCGGCGTGGTGGCGGCGCAGGTCACGGGCCCGGGGGTAGATCCCGGACTGGCGGACGCCGTGACTCAACTCGTGAAGGCCATCACGTATCCCCGCCTCGGCGTGTGTCGGGAATCGTACCGGGAGCGTGGGCCCGACGGATCCTGCCGCCGGCAGCTGGTAGCACAGGCCCGCCGGCGGATCAGCGGCACACACTGCGTCGATTGTCCCTATTGGCTCGCTTATGGCCCCGAAGCGCACGCGGCTTGGTTGCGCACGGCCTGGCAGTCGGATCCAGCGGAGTTTGAGGCCGCCCGCCGGATTTTTCTGCCGGAAGATTTCCGCGCGCTGCGACGACTGCTTTCTCGGGCGCAATAAATGTGCGATTGCGTTCTACGTAGAAACGCTTAGTTCCTGTTCCCAGCTGTTCCCCCCTATGCGAAAACTCCGTGCCGTTTTGATCGAAGACGAGACCATGTTTCGTCAGCTCATCCTGTTGACGCTCGGCAAGGTGAAGGACCTCCAGGTGGTCGGGGAGTATGGTCTGGGTCGCCCTGGGCTCGAGTTCTGCCTGCGGGAGAAACCGGATCTGCTCGTGGTCGATCTCGTGTTGCCCGATATCAACGGAATCGAGGTGGCCCGCGAGGTGCGCAAGGCGCTGCCAGACACGAAGATTCTGGTCATTACCGCGCACCCCAGCGAACGGTTGCCGGCCGAGCTGATGGTGCTCGGGGTGAGCGGCTACGTCGATAAGACCGAGCCCATCGAGTTTGTGCTCAGTGCAGTCGAGACGGTGCGCGACGGCGGGATGTTCTTCGCGAGCAAGGTACGCGGTAAGATTGCGGGCAACGGGATGCTGATTGGTCGGCCGCCCCTTGAGAATCCGCTTACTGAGCGGGAGAAGGAGATCGCGAAGCTGGTCGCGAACGGTCAGCTGTCGAAGGAGATTGCGGCCCAGCTGGGACTCTCGGTGCGCACGGTGGAGAAGCATCGCGCGAACATCATGGAGAAGATCGGGGTGCGCGAGGTGGCCAGCCTTACCCGGTGGTGCATTCAGGCCGGGATGGTCGACGGCTGAGGCCGTCCGCCGTCACTCCCGGGCGAATTCCTGCAGCACGGCGGCCACGGCCGCAAACTCCGCCTCAAGCGCCGCAAATTCCTGCGGGGTAAGGTCGCCCCCCGTCTCCTCGGCCAGTCGGTCTTCGAGCAGCGCCAGGCGGGCCGAGAGCTCGTGCATCCCAATCAGACGCGTGTTGCTCTTCAGGCTGTGCGCCTGCCGGTGCTGCGTGCGGCGATCGCCGTGGGCCAGTTCGATCAGGGATTTGGGAAAGTCGCGCAGGAAGGTCCGGACCAGCATCCGCACGTTCTCGTGACCCAGGCCCTCGGCGAGGTCGGCGAGTTCGGCGGTTGGCGGCTGCGTCGTCATGTCTCCGAGATTCCGCTGCGCCGCGTCATCGGCAAAACAAAAAATTGGTGGCGACTACGCCCCGCGCGGGGGAGTTAAAAGCCTGCAATAGGGCCTTGCGTCCAGCGCTTTGCACGAAGGGGTTTGCGTCAGGCAAGATCGTCGAGGGCGGCGCCGGTGAGACGGCAAAGGTGCCATTCCGGGAGGCGCTGTGCGCCGAGGCGCTCGTAGAAGGCGATCGCGGGCTGGTTCCAGTCGAGCACGTTCCATTCGAGGCGGCCGCAACCGCGCGCGCGGGCGAGGCGCGCCACGTGGCGCAGGAGAGCGCCGCCGATGCCCCGGCCGCGGAGCGCCGGCGTGACGAAGAGATCCTCCAGGTGGAGGCCGGGTCGGGCGAGGAAGGTGGAGTAGGTGGGGAAGAACAGCGCGAAGCCCGCCGGTTGGTCGTCCCAGAGTGCGAGCACGCATTCGGCCGCGGGCGTGCCGGCAACGGGGAAGAGAGTGGCGCGCAGCCGCTCCTCCGTCGCCGCCACCTGGTCGAGGAGGCGCTCGAAGGCGGCGAGGTCGCGGATGAAGCCGAGGATGACCGGCACGTCGGCCGGGGTGGCGGGGCGCAACTCGAGGGGCATCCGCGCATCCCGGCGGGACTGCGGTCCGAAGGCGAACCTTTCGCCGAGGTGCGCCGCGGCTCAGGGCTTGCGGAAGAGGTAGTGGCTCACGATCCACTCCTCGCCGCCGCGGTAGCCCCAGAGCTCCGCGCACGCCAGGTAGAACACCCGCCAGTAGGCCCACCAGCGGATTTCCTGGCCGGCACCGTAGGTTTGCCGGAACAGCGGCAGGATCTCGGCGCGGTGCCGATCCATATTCTGCAGCCAGTGCTCCGCGGTGCGCTGGTAATGACTCCCGTTGACCTTCCAGTCGGCTTCAAGCCGCAGGTCATCCTGGAAGGCGAAGAGCAGATCGTGGGACGGCATTTGGCCCCCGGTGAAGAAATACCGGGACATCCAGTCTGTCTGGTCCCGGGCCACAAAGTGGTAGGCGAGGCGCTGGTGGGTGAAGATGTGTACGAACAGCAGGCCGCCCGGGCGGAGCCACGCCGCGACCTTCGCCAGCAGGCGCTGGTAGTTCTTCATGTGCTCGAACATCTCCACGGAGACGACGCGGTCGAACTGTGCGCCGGGCAGCTCGAAGGTGTTCATGTCCTGGGTGAGGATACGGAGGTTGGTGAGTCCGCGGCGCCGGGCCTCCGCCTCGATGTGTTCCCGCTGGGTGCGCGAGTTCGAGACGCCGGTGATGCGCGCGCGGGGGAAGCGCTCCGCGAGGTAGAGGGAGAGCGAGCCCCAGCCGCAGCCGAGCTCGAGGATGTCCTGCCCGTCGGCGATCCGGGCTCGTTCGACGTAGAGCGCGAGCATCAGCTCCTCGGCCTGGTCCAGTGTTTCGGTGCCAGTGGGATAAAGGCAGCCCGAGTACTTGAAGCGCCGGCCGAGGCAGAGCCGGTAGAACTCGGTCGGCACCTCGTAATGTTGCTCGTTGGCGGCGCGGGTGTCTTCGGCGATCGGCCGGGTGCGGAGGTCCGCGATGTAGGCCTCGCGCTGGTACCGACCCGCCTCCTCGCGCAACCGCTGCGCCAGCAGGCG
>JBEDEF010000387.1:0-2602 GCA_041175845.1 Verrucomicrobiota bacterium | reverse complement strand
CGTCACGCTGCGAGATGCGCGTGAGGTTGCGGCTCTGGAACCGGCCCGCGCCGCCCACGAACGCCCCCTTCAGCCGCCCCTCGGCGAACCGGTACCGGCCCGTGAGGTTGGCCTTGTAGGGGCGCGTGCCGAAGGCGCTGTTCTGCAGGGCGGCCATCGCGTCGATGTTCTCGTGCGCGGTGGCCAGCTGCTGGTTCACCGTGGCCAGCAGCGCGGCGTCGCCCGCGGCCGCGGCCCGCCACTTCGGCTCCCACTCGGCGAAGTACCCATAGACCTCCTCGAAGAAGTTCTCGCGGCGCCGCTGCGAGTAGGAGACGCCGAGGCGGAGCGTGAGCGCCTTCGTCGGATTCGCGACGAACTCCGCCTCCCAGCCCTTGGTCAGCGCGTCGATGGTGGCCGCGTTGAAGAACTTCAGCTCGGAGTCGAACTGCGCCTGCGTGATCCGCCCGGCGGCCAGCAGGGCGTTGTAGATGTTGACCATCGCGGTGCCGCCGAGGGAAGTCGACGTGTTCACCGACAGGCCGTCCGGGATGATGGCGGCATCGTTGGTCTGGCGCGTCTCGTACGCGCCGAAGCGGAAGAACAGGCGGTCGTCCCCGAGCACGTCGAACATCAGCCCCACGTCGTGGCCGAGCCCCTCGGTGGGGGGCGGCGTCTTGCCGGTGGGAAGCACGGTGCGGTCGAGGCGCGGCGTGCCGCTATTGCGGGACTCGTTGTAGAAGAGCGAGAGCCGGGGCAGGACGTGCAGGACGGCCCCGGCGGTGAAGGTCTTCGGCCGGTAACGGTTCACGGCGATGCCGCCGTTGAAGTCCCACTCGTTGAGCGCGAAACGGCCCGAGGTGTAGCGCGGATCGTTGGGGTCGGTGATGCGCGCCTGGTCGTAGGTGCCGAAGGTGATCGGATCGACGCGGTAGCCGAGGGTGGTGACGAGCCGCTCGCGGAACCAGAAGCTCTGGGCGGCGAACATCAGCGAGCGCGCGTCCTGGGTGGTGCGGGTGTTGGAGCGGGTGCGGGCGGCGAAGTGGGAACGGTAGGTGTTGGCCCCGATGGTGAAGGCGGGGATCTCCTGCGTGGGATCGGCGGCGAAATAGGTCTCGAAACGGCCCTCGGTCACGTAGCGGCGGCGCCAAGGCTGGTTGGCGGCGGCCTCGGGGTTGGCCGCATTGGAGATGGCGAGGTTGGCCTGGTTGACGAGGATCTCGTTCTGCCAGCGGCGCAGGCGGTCCTGCCGGGTGGACTCCGCGAGGCCGGCGAGGCGGTGGCGGCCCCACCACGGGCCGAAGTTGGGCTCCCACGCCAGGCTCAGGCGGTAGACCTCGTTGCGGTCGCGGAAGGGATCGCGGCCCCAGTTGTCCTCGAGGTAGAGCTGGCGCACCCGGGGATTCGGCACGACCGCGAGCGTCGCGCTGGGGATGCTGGGGTTCGGATCGCCCGTCAGGAACACGTTCGGGTTGATGTTCCCGCGCGTCAGAATGCGGTTGACGTTCTGGAAGTACGCGAACTCGCCGACGAGCGTCCGCGCGAACCGGTGCTCCACCTTGAACTGCCACTCGTTGAAGTTCTGCGTGCGCAGGCCCCCGGGGCCGGTGAGGTTGTAGGCGTAGCCCATCAGGGCCGGCGACACCAGCGTGTTGCTCGGAGCCCGGGCGCTGAAGAGCTCGGAGCGCAGGTTGTACACCGCGTTGTCCTGCGAGAAGAACGTGTAGCGGTTGGCCGTGCCGAAGGCGCTGGTCGTGGGTACCGCCGCGCCCTCCGCGACCGGCCGGCTCGCGGCCAGCCAGGAGGTCACGGAATCGGTGGCGTTCCACGGCAGGGAGATGTTGTTGGCGGAGTTGCCGCCCTGGTAGCTGCCGCGGATCGCGGTGTTCGCCCACGGCTGGTAGCTGAAGGCGGCCGTCAGGCGGCGCTGCTCGTTGAGGTCCCACTGCCGCCAGCCCTTCGCGTCCTGGTAGAGGCCCATCAGGCGGACGCCCAGCCGGCCGCGCACGAGCACCTGATTGTGGTCCAGCTCGTGGCGGAAATAGTCCCAGGAACCCGCCACGCTCTTGGCGGAGGTGGTGGTGCGCCGGAGCTGGGCGAACCGGCTCGAGAGCGCCACGGTACCGCCGGGCGCACCGAGGCCGAAGAGGATGGAGTTCGGCCCGCTCGCCACCTCCGCGCGCTCGATGTTGTAGAGGTCCACCGGCACCGCGGACTGCGCGTAATTGACGGACGAGGAGCCCGGGATGCCGCGCACGCGGAAGCGGAAGTCGTTGCCGGTCGAATCGCGGCCCGCCGGGTTATTGAAGCCGTTGGTCGAGTCCTCGACCTCCCGCTCGACGTTGGTGGCGTAAGCCAGCATCGACTCGAGGTCGGTGGCCCCGATGTCGGAGAGGAACTCCTTGGTGAACGGGGAGACGGCCGCGGGGGTGTCCTTCAGCCGCGCGTTAAGGCGTGACCCGGACGTCGTGTTGCCCGCCTGGTAGCCGGAGTCGTCATCCGGGCGGACCTCGAACGGCGAGAGCTGGACTGCCTCCTCGGGCTTCTCGCCGGGCTTGGCCGGCGGCAGGGCCGGGGCGACCTGGGCGCCGGCGGGCAGGGCGAGGGCCACGAGGATGATCAG
>JBEDEF010000386.1:0-2645 GCA_041175845.1 Verrucomicrobiota bacterium | reverse complement strand
GGTGGATGGCGGCCTCGGCCCTCGCCCGCTTGTCGGGGTCGCAGGTGTAGGAGACGCAGAACAGGCCACTCGAACCGGGATTCCAAGCACCCGCGTCGATTTGGTGAACCAGCCCCGCACGGTCCCGCACCTCACGCCAGAGCACGGAGCTTTCCCCTTGGCCGAGCAAAGCAGCCAGGAGATCGAGCGACGGGGCATCGGCGTGCGTCAGGCCGGGGATCGGCCAAGCGAGCACGGCTCGGCAGAGCTCAACTTCCTCGACGCGGTGTTCGCGGCGGGGGGCAAGTTGCCGCGGTTCGGCCGGCACCAGTACTGGGATCGACCGGCGCCGGGGGACGGCGCCGAAATGCCGCGCAATCTCGCCGAGGATCGCGGAGGCATCCACATCACCGACCACGACCACCACCAGATTTTCGGGGACATACCGCTCGCGGTAGTAGGCCAGCAGCTCTTCTCGCGAGACCGCGGCGAAAACCTCGCGGTGCCCGATGATTGGATGCCGGTAGGGATGCTCGCGGAAGGCGGTCGCGAAGAGCGCGTCCCACAACCGATTGTCCGGATCGTCGCGCGTCATGGCGATCTCCCGCAAGATCACCTCCCGCTCCTTCACAACCTCATCATCAGGAAGGGTCGAGTGGAGGACGGCGTCGGCAAGGACGTCCACCGCCACGGCCGTGTGCTCGCTGGGCAGGTCGACATAGTAGACCGTCCGGTCGTAGGTCGTGTACGCGTTGAGGTACCCGCCATGAGCCTGGATGGTGGCACTGATCTCGCGCCCGGCGCGCCGCGTGGTCCCCTTGAACAGCATATGCTCCAGGAAGTGCGAGAGTCCGGCGCCCAGATGAGCGCCTTCGTGGACGCTGCCGGAGCGAACCCATACCTGCACGGAGGCCAGCGCCGCGGCGGCATCCGGCTTGAGCACGACGACCACGCCGTTGGGCAGCACCACCCGCTGCACCGGCTCCCGCCAGAAGGCCTCAAGCAGTTCGGTATCCGCGGGGGCACCGGCCGGCTTACCCGCCGCGGGCCGGCGGGACCTCATGTCGCTCCCCGCGCCCGGGGACCGGAGGCCCCGCGGATGCGGCGGGAGGGCAGGAAGGGTTTCACAAAAGCGTCCTCGAACTCGAAGACCTCCTCGAAGTCCTCGCGGCGATCCTCGTCGGTCTTGGAGAACATATTGTACTCAATCAGATTAAAGACAATTTCCCCGAAGTCGGCACACCGGCGGATACCCCAGGCATTAAGGACCGTCTGGGTGAGCGGCCCGAATTGGTCGAGGGCGTAGACGCGGAGGCCATGCAACAGCTCCGGTCCGGAGACGTGCCGGGAACGTCCCACCCGCGTGGCGTCCCGCTTCTGGAGCTCCGTGACCGTGTGGTTCAGTCCGAGCCGCACGAATTCGTAGGCCTTGCGATCGAAGCGCGGGTCCTCCTTGCAGATGAGCGCGACCACCTCGCTGAAATCCGGAGTTTCCATTCTTGCCGCCCGAATTGGCATACGGGACGGCGCGGTGCAATCCCGCACCGCGCGATTTTCTGGCGTGCAACCCCTGCCGTTTTCAGCCGTCTGGTCCTTTCCGACCGCCCATGTCTCCTTCCCTGCCCCCCGCTGAGAACCCGCGGCCGGAAACCGCCCCGCGCCCTTCCACTCTGGATCCGCTGTTGATCCTCGCCACGGCGCGCCTGAAATCGGCCGGTTTGCGGGTCACCCAGCCCCGCATGGCGATCCTCGAAGCCCTCTGCCGGCAGAGCGGACCGGTTTCGATCGAGAACCTGCACGCCAGCCTACCGGCGGGCGCCTGCGATCTTGTAACGGTCTACCGGTGTATGGCGGCGTTTGAGCACGGTGGCCTGGTGCGCCGGGCGGCGATTCACCAAGGAACTTCGCTCTACCAAGTAGCCTTCGGCCAAGCCGAGACCTATCACGTGGTTTGCCGTGCTTCCGGACACCTCGAGCCGCTTTCCCCGGAGGTTTCCCGAAGCCTCCAGCGGACGATCGCCGAAGCGGCGGAGGAACTCCGTGGCAAGGGATACCGGGAGATCGCCCATATGCTGGAGTTTTCCGGCGTCGCGCCCGCGTCGTCCCCGTCGTAGCGGCAGCGGGACCCGTCTGACCCTCAGCGGGCAGCGGCGGCGTAGCGGGTAGCGACCCGATCCCAAGCGACCACGTTCCAGAAGGCGGCCACGAAATCCGCGCGACGGTTCTGATACTGCAGGTAATAGGCGTGCTCCCAGACATCGAGGCCCAGCAGCGGAACCGCGCCCTCCATCAGCGGGGAATCCTGATTGGCGGTGGACGTGACCTCGAGCCGGCCGCCCTTGAACGTCAACCACGCCCAGCCGCTGCCGAAACGCTTCAGCGCGGCATCAGTGAATTGGGCGCGGAACGCATCGAGGGAACCGAAGCGCTGCTGCAGCGCCGCGGCCAGTGCGCCGGACGGAGCTCCGCCGGCCCGCGGAGCGAGCACGTCCCAGAAGAGGGCATGGTTGAGGTGTCCGCCCACGTGATTGCGCACCGCGGTGCGGATGGCCTCCGGCACCGACGCCAGGTCGCGCACCAACTCCTCCGCACTCCGCGTCCGCAGCGCCGGGTAGGACGCCAGGGCCGCGTTCGCGCTCGTGATGTAGGTCTGATGGTGCTTCGAG
>JBEDEF010000385.1:0-3571 GCA_041175845.1 Verrucomicrobiota bacterium | reverse complement strand
ATTTTTTCCTGCCGCACCATCTGCCGGCAAATGGCGGGGTGGGGCGGCCGGGACAGGACGATAACCGGTAGGGGAGGGGCCATTTTTGGGCTTCCGTTCGGGCTCCCGGCGCGTAGCTTCCGCGATCCTGCACCGGAGAGGTGGCAGAGTGGTCTATCGTACCTGACTCGAAATCAGGCGTGCCCGAAAGGGTACCGTGGGTTCGAATCCCACCCTCTCCGCCATCCTTCGCTCTGCGAGCTTCGGATGGCGCGGCCATCCGGTAAGATGGCTTCGTTTGCTCTCCGGGGTGCGAAGTCGGGACGCGAAGGATGCCCTGCGAAGCTCCAGCGAAGCAGGGCGAATGAGTGGTGATCAAAACGGGGGAATCCCCTTCGCTCTGCGAGCTTCGGATGGCGCGGCCATCCTCGGATATCTTCCCTATTGGCCTTGTAGGGTCGAACGCCGAGCGAAGGATGCCCTGCATTCGGGGCCAAGAAGCGATGGCGTTCACGCCGCGGACCGGAAGGCATAGCACGAGGACCGTGGAAAAATGTACTATGTCTACCTGCTGCAAAGCGTCGACAACCCAAGGCGTAGGTATGTCGGCTCCTCCGCCGATCTGCGGCGGCGCCTGGGCGATCACAATTCAGGCCGCAACGCCAGTACGGCCACCGCCGGACCCTGGCGCTTGCAGACCTACCTGGCGTTCTCCGCCAAGGCACACGCCCTCGCCTTCGAGCGCTACCTGAAATCGGGCTCCGGTCACGCCTTCGCCCGCAAACGGCTCTGGGCCCCCTCCGGCCCCACCCAATCCTCAGGCGCCGGGCGCGGCGTCGGGGATCTTGATCCGCCAGGCGAAGAGCCCGGCGGGGAGGAACATCGTCAGGCTGTAGGCGACCGCGGGGATCGAGAGCGCCGCGCTGGAGAGCACGTTTAGGGCGATGAAAATCGCGAGGGTGCCGTTGTGGATGCCGATCTCCATCGCGATGGCGATCGCCTGCCGGCGCGGCAGCCGCAGCGCCAGGGGCAACGCGTAGCCGAGACCGAGGCTCAGGAGGTTGAAAGCGAGGCACGCGAGGCCCACCGCGGCGAAGTAGCCCGGGAGGCGCGTCCACTCCTGAGCCACCGCGGCGGCGATCACCCCGCAAAGCACCAGGAGGGAGAACGTACGCACGGGCCGGTCCATCCGCGCCGCGAAGGCGGGGGCGCGTTGGCGCAGGAGCATGCCCAGCAGGACCGGGACCAGAATGATCACCGCCACCTCCACGACCTTGCGCACCGGGGGCGCGATGGAGTTGCCCGCTCCGAGGAAGTGGGTGAGCGAGAGATCGAGGATCAGCGGCAGACTGATGAGGCTGAGCACGCTGTTGGTCGCGGTGAGGGTGATGTTCAAGGCGACATCTCCCTTGGCCAAGTGGCTGTAGATATTGGCCGTTGGACCGCCGGGGGAGGCCGCCAGGAGCATCAGGCCGACGGCCAGTTCGGGAGGGAGCTGGAAGGCCTTGGCGAGGAGGAAGGCCACCCCGGGCAGCAGGAGGGTTTGGAGCGCGAGGCCGACGAGGACGGGCTTGGGCATCGTGGCGATGCGCCGGAAGTCCGCGGCGGTGAGGCCGAGGCCGAGCCCGAGCATCACGACGGCGAGCGCCAAGGGCAGGAGGACGTTGGAGACCAGCGAAGCTTGCATTGGGGGTGGGGCTAGGCGGAGCGTGGCGATCGTCCGTTCCGAGGGCAACGGTGCGAAATGAGTTGTCGCCCGCAAGGGCCTTGATCACGCGCCCGTACTGACCTCGACGGCATCGGCGAGGTCCTCCAGCGCAGGCAGAATTTCTTCCAGGCGGGCGACGACCTGCTCCCGGCCGAAATGCCCCTCTTCGGCGTAGCGGATCCAGCCTTCCTCCAGTTGCACGGTTCCTTTGCCGCCGCGTTCGCGGACCGCGAGGAGCCGAGAGCGAATTTCCGGCAGCAGGAGGGCGCCAAAGGTCGCGGGTTGGTTGGTGCGGACAAACCAAGCCGCATCGAAGCCGACGTCCCCGACGGAGATTTCCTTCGCGCCGAAGAGCTCCGCCAGGCGTGTGCCAAGGCCCTGCGGCTGGAGTTGGAACGTGAGCGTTCCCGGAGTGCGCGGCGCGACCGCGGTTGCGACCCAGTGGCGACGCGATTTGCCGGTACCGGTGGTGTAGCTCCAGAACCGGACGCGGCGGCCGCGGCGTTCGCCTTCGGCGCGCGGGCTCGCGCCGAGCCATTTCCGTTCATCGGTGATCAAGGTAAGCCCCTGGCGCGCGGCGAGGGCGGATAGTTGCGCAAGAATACGACGGTGGTGCGCTCTTCCCCAGGCGATCAACGGAACGATGAGCGCGAGGCACAGCGCGAGGAGGATCAGGTAATCCATCGGGGGGAGGGGTGGATTGCAGCGGCGGGGAGGATTAGGGAGCAGAGGAAGCTCTTGCCCAGTCCATGGCCGGCAGCCTCGTCGCGGCGTCCTCCTTTTCGTTGGCTGAAGGGGGCGCCCCCCTCTCGCCTTTCCGGCTACGGCGACCAAGGCTCGCCAGACGTAGGCCGGGCGGAGGCTGGCGGAGAGAGAGGGATTCGAACCCTCGGTAGGGATTTAAACCCCTACAACGCTTTAGCAAAGCGCCGCTTTCGACCACTCAGCCATCTCTCCGGATCAGCCTGCGCGCGAGGCAATCCGGGGCCCGCCAAAGTGCAAGGCCGATTTCCGACTACTCCTCGTCGCTGAGCTGCTCCAACTCGTCGCGGCATTCCGCGATGACCCGCAGCCAAATCTCGCGCAGATCAAAGACGCGCGGGAGGGCCATCTCGCGCCACTGGGCCGCGCGGCCCGCCCCGAGAGCCGGCGCCTGCATCTCCGCGAGCAGGCTGTTTAAGGTCGCAAGGGAGCGCTTGAAGAGCGTCACCGCCAGCGCGAAATCCCCAAAGTCGAGGGCGTGGATCGCCTCCACTGCCTCCGCCTCGCCTCGGTGCAGGTGCACCAGAAGTCGCACCGCGTTCGCTTGCGGTACTTCGCGTTCCTCGGCGGCCAAAGCTTCCCACGAGCGGGTGAGGCTCAGGTACAGCGCCCGCGTTGCGATGTAGATGGGATTCTTGTGGAGGGTGTAGACCTCGTCTTCCACGTCCGCCGCATCCTCGCTGGTTTCGCCGCCCTCCTCAGAGGTCCAGTCTGCGGCGCCCCAGTCCATCTGTTCGGCGACATGGTCGATGCGATCCGGGCGTTCGCCGGCCTCGTCGTAGAGACGGAGGTAGCGGATGATGGCGCCTGCCTGGCCGCGGAGGTAGCGTTCCCAGTCGAATTCGTTCCAAGCGAGCTCGCCGCGCTCTTCCCAGTGCTCGTCGCCCGCTGCGCCGGAGTCGAAGTTGCTCATCGCTGAGGGACCGTCGGCCCGGGCGCGGGGGGATGCAAACCAAAAGGCGGCGCGTTTGCGGGTTGAATCCCAGGCGGCCGCTTTTACGGTGCGGCCAATGGCGGAAATCCTCCACGAGACAGTGCACTACACGGGCCACGTGCAGGGCGTGGGGTTTCGGCACGCGGTACTCCAGGTGGCGCGCGAGTTCGAGGTGGCCGGGTATGTGC
>JBEDEF010000384.1:0-4875 GCA_041175845.1 Verrucomicrobiota bacterium | reverse complement strand
CTACTGCGCCGACCAGAACGCCAAAGCCTTTCCCGGCGGGACGACCCCGCCAAAAGGCCCGCTCCCCAGACGGGAACGGGCGCGCAAAGGAGAGGCTACGGCGGGGAGCGCACGGACCTGGCAAAGTCCGTCCACCTCCTCCGGGGGCGGTGTCGAAAAACGGCATCACCCCCCTGCAAACGCGAAACGCAACCTGAGAGGCAAGAGGTCAGACCCGTAACACGGGGCCAACGGCCGGCTAATCCCCGGCGCCGTCCCCGTGGCCACGGTGCCGACGCGACGTCCTTTGCAGGCGTGTCAGCACCACGTCCGGCGCGAGGCCCCCGGCAGGGGGCGTCCGAACCGGGCGCAGAGGCCTCACTCGATAAATCCCGGCCGGAGACGGTCGGGACGGTCCCGCCATGAGACCGGAATTCCGCCTGCCGCGGAGAGTGGCGTCGGGAAGCACACCGCCCGCGAAAGCGAGGGCGCCCAAGCGTGTGTGAGCGGGAAAGAGCGCGTGGCGAACGCCCACTCCCACATAAGCCCCGGAGACCGCAAGGTTTCCGGGGCTTTTTGTTACCCTGAAACCCGCCTCCGCACAACCTGCTAGCGGCCACTGGGATCTAAGCGCAATCAGCCCTTCGCGCGTTTGGCAGGTACCCCCTCCGGCCAAACCGACGCCCAATCCCGGGTGCCGTCTAATCCTCCAGGGAACCCTCGGCATCGAAGGACCAGGTCCGCGGCGGACCAGTGAACTCGAGGCCCGGCCGGCCTTCGACCTCGGACCACAACGCCGCCGACACGTCCATCCGGGCCACCGAGAGGGTGTCGACGATCCGCACCACCCGCGGCTCCTCGCCCACCCGCAGCGCGAGGGCCCCCAGGGTCCGCTCCAGCGCCTCGCGGTCGTCGGCGAACCACAGCGGCACCTTGGCCGACTGAGGCGCCATCGCGGTCAGGGCATTCATCGCCATCGCCTGCTGGTCCAGGCTGCGAGCCACCCGGGCGGTCGTAACGTCCGCCAGGCCGATGCCCACGCCGTTGCCATGCGTCTCGGCCGTGAGGCCGCGCACGAAGATGCGCCGGATGAACGGCGCCGGGCGGCCCTCCCGGGCCAGGGCGGCGGAGTACCCGTGGACCGAGCGGTTGATCACGTTGGTGTCCATCCCGGTCCCGCTGATGTTCTTGCCGATCCGGTCGACCACGAGGAGGTCGATCTCCTCGAACGGCAGCCGCGGCAGCAGGGCGCGGGCGGTGGCCAGCAACTCCGGCTCCTCGGCCTCAAAGTCCGCGGCGCGCACACCCGTCACCCGCGCCGTCGCGTGGTGCTGATCCTCCAGCACCGCCAGCCCCCCGATCAGCGGGGTCGCGTCGCGCAGGACCCGCCAGATCCCGCGGATGGCCGTTTCGTGGCCGAGGCGGCAGGCGGCATCGTGCATCGCCGAGGCGCCCGCCTGCTTCCCCAAGCCCACGACGGTCATCTTGATGAGGCCGCTGCCCAGCGTGGGACTGAAGAAATCGGTGTGGGGCTTGACGCGGTTGAGGAGCAGAATCGCGTCGGCCCCGAGGGCCTCGACGCTGCAATAGGCGGGCACCCCCTCCGCGGAGACCCCGACCTGCCGCACCTCTAGCGAAGAGCGGATGGCAACCCCCAGCGCGTCTTCCGTGACGCCGTAACTGGCGAGGAGGCGGAGCTGACCCTCCGGGGTCGCGCCCCCGTGGCTGCCCATCGCGGGGAAAAGAAACGGCCGCACGCCACGCTCCCGCAGGCCGGCAACCACCAGCGCGACGAGCCGGTCCAGCCCGGTGATACCGCGGCTGCCGACCCCCACGGCCACGGTGGCGCCGGGGCGCAGGGCGGGGCCAAGGCGTTCCAATCCGGCCGCGATGACCGCGGGGAGGTCCAGGGGCGCGGAGGCGGGGAAGACCTGCCGCACCCGGCGCATCAGGGGCAGCGGGGGCATCCGCCCACCACGGCGCGGACCGGCCCCCGAGGCAAGCCCGGGGCGGCGGCTCAGCCCTTCTTCTTGCCGACCGGCCGGTAGGCGGCGCCGAGGTCCGGCGGCATCTGCCGGTGCCAATCCAGCAACGCGCCGCGCAGGCGCGCGACCTCGGCCGGGAAATCCGCGGCCCGGTCGCGGCTCTCCCCCGGATCAGCCTCCAATTCATACAGCTCCGCGCGGGACCCATCGTACTCGCACAGCAGTTTCCAGCGGCCGTCGCGGACCGCGAGATCCGGCAGGTCCGCGACACCCGAGAACGTGTTCCGGTCCGGCGGCCTCCGGAAAAAAAGCGGCTTACCCCGCCCCGCCTCGGCCCGTCCGAGCAGCGTCGCGGAGACGTCCACGCCATCGAAGGCCTGATCGGAGGGCGCGGCGGCTCCGGCGAGCGCGAGGAGGCTCGGCGTCAGGTCGATGGAAGCTAGGACGGAAGCACGGTTGACGGAGCCCGCCCGCGCCGGAGCGATCAGCCCGGGGCCCCAGACGATGAGCGGCGAACGCACGCCGCCCTCGTACAGCATCGCCTTGCTGCCGCGGAGGCCGCCGGAGGAACCGGCACCAAACTCGGGCCCGTTGTCCGAGCAGAGCACGACTAGGGTCTGATCCCGCCACTCGGGCCGGGCGCGGAGGGCGGCGAAGAGCTCGCCCAACTGGGCATCCAACTCCTCGATCACTCCGCGGTAGAGGGCCGCCTTGGACCCGTCCCCGCGGCGCGTGGCGGAGGGAAAGAACGGAGAATGCGGGTCATCCGGCCAGAGATTGAGGAAGAACGGCCGGCCGGCGCGGGTGGCCGCGTCCATGAACGCCAATGCGGCGCTGACAAACGCCGGAGTCACTTTCGGGCGGGGACGCCAGGAGACTTCGCCTTGGCCGAGGGTATCGGAGCCGAGCGCGTGGCGGCGGGGCGGGTTGCCGTCGAACGCGTCGAGCAGGGGGAGCACGCGGGGCCCGAGCCCCTCGAAGTTCACGAGCGACGCCTCGAAGCCGTAGGCCGCCGGGAGCGGGGCGTTGCCGACGTCGCGCTGGCCGCCAAGGTGCCACTTGCCGAAGTGCCCGGTCGCGTAGCCGGCCGCGCGGAGTTGCCGTGCGATGGAGGGGGCGCGGGGATCGAGCCAGTCGGCCATCCCGCGGGCGGCGTTCTCCGCCCGGTTATTGAGGTAGGAGGTGATGCGCCAGCGCTGCGGGTACTGGCCGGTGGTGATGCCGGCGCGCGAGGGCGAGCAGATGGGGGAGGCAACATAGAACTGCTCGAAACGCAGGCCCTCGCGGGCAAGGCGGTCGATGTGCGGGGTCTGGGCCGCCTGGTTGCCGAAGCAGGAAAAGTCACCCCAGCCGAGGTCATCGAGCAGAATGACCACCACGTTGGGGGCGCGCGGCACGGCGGCGGCGGCCACGGCGCCGAGCAGCGCCGCGCCGAGGGTCCACGCGAGGCGGAGGGTGCGGCCGGCGGGGCTCATTTCGTCCCTCCGGTCTTCTTTTTCGTCGCCGTGGGTTGGCGGGCGGCAGCGCGGCGATCGAGAGGCCAGCGCGGGTCCGGGGTGTGCTCGGCCTGGAAGATCGCCGCGGCCCGCGCCACCTGCTCGGGCTGAGTTGCGGCAAGGTTGGCCCGTTCGCCCGGATCCCGGGCCAGGTCGTAGAGTTCGATCGGCTGGTCGTAGGCGTTGCGGACGGCCTTCCAGTCGCCGAAGCGCGCTGCCTGCATCGGGCGCTGCTCGTGCAGTTCCCAATAGAAGAAGTCGCGGCGCGGCGCCGGCCCGCCCCGGAGGAACCCGGCGAGCGAGCGGCCGTCCGTGCGGTGGTCCGCGGCGAGCCGCACGCCGGCGAGTTCCGCCGCCGTTGGCAGGAAATCCCAGAAGGCCCAGGGCTCATCCGAGACCCGGCCCGCGGGGACCACGCCGGGCCAGCGGGCGAGGGCCGCCTGACGGAGCGCCCCCTCGTACAGCCCACGCTTGTACCCGCGGAGGCCATTGCCCGCCTGATTGAAGCGCCGTCCGATCTCCGAATCCGGATCAAACGAGGAGCCGTTGTCGCCGGCGGTCATCACGAGGGTGCGCCCGTCGAGCCCGAGTTCCGCGAGCAGATCGAGCAGTTGCCCCACGTCACGGTCGAGCCGCGTGACCATCGCGGCGTAGGCCTTCTGCTGGTCCGTCCACGGTTCCCGGGCGTACTCGCCGAGGTCATTGATCTCAAAGCGGCTGTGCGGGAGCGTGATCGCGTAATACAGGAAGAACGGGCGGTCGCGCTGGGCGCGGACCCAGCGCAGGACGTTCTCCTGGATCAGGTCCTGGGCATAGACCGGGCCCACGCCGGTGCCGGTGTTGCCCGGCAACTCGAAGCGGCGGTCATCGCGGTACAGGTAGGTCGGAAAGTAGGAATGGGCGTGGCGCTGGCAGTTGTAGCCGAAGAAATGGTCGAAGCCCTTCCGCAGCGGGCTGCCGCTGGTGTCGAACATCCCCATCCCCCATTTGCCCATCGCGGCGGTGGCGTAGCCGGCGCGCTTCAGGACCTCGGCGACCGTGGGCGTTTCCGCCGGCAACGGGAGCTGGCCCTCGGGCTGGATCTCCCAATTGCCGCGGATCGGGGAATGCCCGGTGTGGAGACCGGTCAGCAGCGAGGTACGCGAGGGGGCGCAGACGCTGGTGCCGCTGTAGGCCTGGGTGTAGCGCGTGCCCTCGCGGGCCATCCGGTCGAGCCGCGGGGTGCGGATCAGGCGCTGGCCGTACACGCCGAGGTCACCTTGGGCGAGGTCGTCGCTGAGGATGAAGATCAGGTTGGGCGGAGGCTCGGCCGACTGGAGTGGCGTCAGGGCGCCCGCCAGCAGGGCGAGCAGGAGCGGAAGGCGGGGAAAGCGGGGCATCGCCGCGGAGCCAAGCACGCGCGCGCGGCCCTTGGC
>JBEDEF010000383.1:0-5759 GCA_041175845.1 Verrucomicrobiota bacterium | reverse complement strand
GCCGGGGCCGTGCGTGGCGTCTATAGACGCCGCGGACACGGAGAGGCGGGAGCCGCCGATGCTGGGCTTCGAGCCGAGGTGCTGCCGATCGCGTGACCGTGGGGGCACCGAGGCCTCATGGCCTTGGTTCGGAGCCATCCCCCTCCGCGCGCTCGCCCCGAAACCTCCGCGGCGTCTATGGACGCCACCCTCAACGTGGTTCGCGTCCAGGGGCCCTTTGAGCCTTTTGTGGCCATGGTCCGGTCGGATGAGCCGGAGGATGACCGCAAAAGGCGCAAGGGGTCGCATCCGCGATCGATGCCGTGCGTGGCGTCGATAGACGCCGCGGGCACAGAGGGTCGGGAGCCGCCGAGGCTGGGGCTCGAGCCGAAGTGCTTCCGTCAACGTAGCCGATTGGGCACTAGGTCTCATGGCCTTGGTCCGGAAGCCTTCCCTCCGCGCGCTCGCCCTGAAGCCTGCGCGGCGTCTATGGACGCCACCGGCAGCGTGGTCCACGCCCAGCGCCCTTTGCGCCTTTTGCGGCCAACCTCCGGAGCCTTCGCATGCCGTTGACGGCGTCGCCCCGCGGCTCGACCGCCAATTTCATTATTCCCGCCTTCAGCGTCGCCCTGCCGGACCGCGGCGGGGCGGCGGTTCATTGAGGGCGGGGTTATCCAGCGGGTCACCGTCACGCGCCGGGATCATTTCGAGCGGGAGCGTCATCCGGCCGTTTCGCCGATACCCGCGGAGCATTCCGAGGACGGCGGCGTGGGCGAGCGTGGAGGCGGGAATGCCGACGGCGGAGGCGAGGGCATCGAGTTCGCGCACCTGCGCGTCGTCGAGCCGGACCATCACGGCATTCGTCCGCTTCATTTCGCCAGTAGAACATCCACTTACTGGAAGTAAGCTTTTACGTTGCTTACTCTCAGTTACTCCAATCGCCTACGACCGTTGCTGACCATGACCTCCTACGCGTCTTCCCCGGCTTACCTCCCTAGCGTTTCTCCGCGGCGCCTGCGGGGACTTTGGCTGCTCCTCTGCTTTGCGTTAGGCGCGACAGGACCACTGGGCGCACAAATTCAAATGAGCGGCAACTTCGCCTATGAAAGTAACGGTCTCACCGTCTCCTTCGGGGTGGCACGCATCGACAACTTTCGTCCGCTAGGGACCGTCAGCGGACCTTTGTCGATCTCACTTTGGGCTACCCTGGCGCCCTACTCGGGTGGCGTTCTGACTGGATTCAACATCGCTGAGGTGCAGCTCGGGACCTTACTAGGCGGCTACTACCTCTCCCCAGTAATCAGGACTACCACGCTGAAAAACCTACCGCCCCCAGGTTTTTATAACATTGTCTTCGAGGTATCCGAATGGACCGGACTGCAGTGGCTTATACGAGACTACGGCAATTTCCCGACTTACCAAGCCATCGGCTTCGTGCCGATTCCGCCCAGCATCTCCCGGCAGCCGCAGGCCCTGACCCTCACTCCGGGCGGCTCCGGCTCGCTGTCGGTCGATGGAACCGGGCTCCCGCTGCCCCTCTATCAGTGGTTTAAGGGTGGAGCTCCTCTCGCCGGCCAGACCAACGCCACGCTGACCTTCACGAATGCTCAGGCCGGCGACGCCGGCAGCTACACGGTCCGCCTCACCAATGGCGCGGGCAGCGTGACCAGTGCGGCGGCCATCGTCACGGTGTCCGTGCCTGCCGTCGCACCGGTGATCACCACGCAACCAGCCACCCAGATCGCCATCGCCGGAAGCTCGGTCCGCTTCTCGGTCACCGCCGCCTCGAGCGCTGCCCTGACCTACACTTGGTCCCGGAACGGGGCGCCCATCGCCGGCGCAACCGGGTCCAGCCTCAGCCTCTCCGGGGTCAGCAAGACCGATGAGGGCAACTATGCCGTGATGATCACCAACAGCGCCGGCAGCGTGACCAGCAACCCCGCGGGCCTCCGGGTCCTGCCTGCCAGCAACCTCGCGAACCTTTCCGTCCGCACGACCCTGAGCCCGAATCAGACCCTGACGCTGGGTGCCGTCGTGAGCGGCGGGGAAAAGGACATCCTGATCCGCGCGGCTGGCCCGGTGCTGAGCAACTTTGGTCTGACCGGGCTCCCCGATCCCCGACTGGAGCTCTACACGGGGGGAACCGCCCCCGTGGCGGTCAACGATGACTGGGCGCCCGCGCTGGCGACCACCTTCGCCTCGGTCGGCGCCTTCGCATTTCCGGCCGGATCGAAGGATGCGGCGCTCATCAATCCGGCCAACGGCGCGTTCACCGTCCAAGCCAAGGGCGCCGGCGAAGGCACGATTCTCGTGGAGGCCTACGATGTCCGCAGCGGCACGGAACGCCGCCTGGTCAATCTCTCCGCCCGCAATTTCGTCGGCACGGGTTCCGACATCCTCATCGCCGGCTTTGCCATCGCCGGCAACGGCACCAAGCAGGTGCTCATTCGCGCCGTCGGGCCCGCGCTCACCGCCTTCGGCGTCCCCGGCGCCCTCGCCGATCCGCGGCTGGAAGTCTTCGACGGCACCGGCCGCTCCCTCGCCGTGAACGACAACTGGGGCACCGCCGTCGGTTCGGCCACCTTGGCCACCGCCGCCACCTTCGGCGCGGTCGGCGCCTTCCCCCTGACCGCCGGCTCCCGCGACGCCGCCCTCCTCCTCACCCTCAACGCCGGCGCCTCCTACACCGTCCAAGTGGCCGGCGTGAACAACGCCACCGGCGAGGCCCTCGTCGAGGTGTACGAGGTGTTCTGAGGCCCCAAAGGCGCCCGACGCGCCCCAAGGGTATGGCCCGGAAGTAAACCACAACCGGTTCGCGCGGTAGGCCTAGGTAGAAACTTTAGTTGCTATTAGGACGCCCTAGCGGCCTTAATCGTAACTATGATTTCCATTCTGGGTGACCGGGAAGCGATGGCTACCTTGGGCGCGCGCATCCGCGAAGCCAGGCTTCAACGCAACCTGCCGCAGGCCCACGTGGCCTCGATCGTCGGGGTGAGCCTGCCCACCTACCGCAAGATCGAGGCCGGCGACGGCACGATGGAGTTCCGGCACGTCGTGCGCACCCTCGCGGTCCTCGGCTACGTCGACGCCGTCGCGGCGCTGGTGCCTCCGCTCGAAGCCAAGGCGACGATGCAGGAAATCCTGGCCGCGACCGACCGTAAACGCGCCACGCCGGCGAAGCGGGCGCGTTGAAATGGCCGGAGCACTGGAAATTCGCTGGTGGGACGGGACCCTCGTCGGACGGCTCGTCAACCGAGGGGCCAATCTCTTCGGCTACGATCCCGCGTGGCTCGAGCGGGGCCATGAGCTCTCGCCGCTGAAACTCCCGCTGAACGCGACGGTGTTCCCCTGCGGGGCCGAAGAGGACGGCCTCCCTGGCCTGCTGGCGGACTGCCTGCCGGATGCCTGGGGGCGGAAGATCGCCGAACTTCATTTCGCCACCCGGAAACTCGGCCCCCTGACCCCGTTCCATCTGCTCGCGTGGCGCGGTTCGCGCGGTGTGGGGGCGCTGCAAATTCACCCGGCCCTGGGGGACGAGGGCGTAGCGTCCCCGAAACTCGAGGCGATCACCGCGGCAGCCCTCGCGCGCGGCGCCGCCGAAATCCAGCGCGGCACCGCCAAAACCGTGCTGCCACAACTCGCGCAGGGCGCGACCGCCGGCGGGGCTTATCCCAAGACCCTCGTGCTCGCGTATGCCGACGGCTCCCTGTCCGTTAAATCACCGGACGGAATAGGGACCCCGTGCCTGCTCAAATTTGATCTTTCGCCCGCGGGCGGCCTCGCAGCCTGCGAACACGCCTATGCCCTGATGGCCAAGGCCGCGGGCATCCGGAGCGTCGAGACCGATCTCATCGCCGGGGATCCCGCGCAGTCGCGGCGCCACCTGCTGGTGCGCAGGTTCGACGTCCGGCTGGGGAACCCCTCCTACCGGGTCCACTTCCATTCCCTCGCGCGCCTCCTGCACCATCAGCATCACCGCGGTGGACCTTCTCTCGACTATCGCGACCTCTTCCGGTCCGCCCTGCGACTCGCCGTTCCCCTATCCGAGCTCCGCGAAATCGCCCGGCGAATGCTCTTCAACGTCCTCGCCGCCAACCCCGATGATCACGGACGAAACCACGCCTTCCAGTACGATGAGGCGACTAGGACTTGGGCGCTGACGCCCGCGTTCGATGTCACATTCCACTCCGGAATGCTGGACCGGGGATTGCGCGTCGCCGGCGAGGTGTGGCCGCACCTCAGCGTGATGGAGACGATGGGTCGAGAGGTCGGCATCAGCGCAGCCGAATTCGCCGAACTCGCCGATGCGGTGCAGACGGCCATCGGCGCCTGGCCGAAATTTGCTCGCCGGGCCGGAGTACCCCGCGAGTTGGCCGCGGAGGTCCGGGCCTGGCATCGGCGCATCCGGGAGAGCGTGATCACGACCAAGGTGGGCTGAACCCTGACGGATTCCGATCGCGAGGCGTTCGCCCAAAGACGCACCCATCGCGTCATGGGTGGAATGGATGTGACCCAAGGCCTTCGAGCCCCCGGGCCGCGCGATCGGAAGCACCTCGGCTCTAAGCCCCGCCTTGGCGGTTCCCGCCCCTACGTGCCCGCGGCGTCTATGGACGCCACGCACGGCCCCGACCGCGGATTCGACCCTTTGCGCCTTTTGCGGCCAACCTACTCCGGCTCATCCGACCGGAGGATGGCCACAAAAGGCTCAAAGGGCCCCTGAACGCGGACCACGCTGACGGAGGCGTCCATAGACGCCGCGGAGGCTTCAGGGCGAGCGCCCGGAGGGGGGCTCCGAACCAAAGCCAGGGGGTCTTCGTGCCCCTACGGTCACGCGATCGGGAGCACCTCGGCTCGAAGCCCCGCCTTGGCGGCTCCCACCTCTCCGTGGCCGCGGCGTCTATGGACGCCACGCAAGGCATCGACCGCGGATGCAGCCTTTTGCGGCCAACCTCCGACGCCCCTGCGTGCTGCAAGCCGGGACGCCCCGCGGCTCCACCACCATCGGAGGGCTCAGGCTGTGGTTCCGGCGGCATCCGCGGCTGCAGCCGCGGCCACATCGCGACCGCGCCCACCGCTTAGGGAAAAGCCGCGGCGAAGAGCGCCACCACCGCCGCCGGGGGACGCACCGGCCGGCCCTGCAGGTCGATGAACGCGTGCACACTATACCCGGTCGCCAACAATTCCTCCCCCCGCCGCACCTCATATTCAAGGCGGATCCGCAGCAACGGCCGCTCGTTCAGGCGGGTCACGATGGTCACGACGTCATCGTACCGCGCCGGCCGCAGGTACTTCAGGGCCACCTCCAGCACCGGCAGCCGGAACCCAGACTCCTCCAATTGCCGGTACGGTAGGCCCAGCTCCTTCAGGAGCTGCGTGCGCCCGACCTCCAGCCACGGAATGTAACTGCCATGGTACACCACCCCCATCATGTCCGTCTCCGCATACCGGACGGTCAGCTGCGTGGTCGATGTGATCATAAAGCCTGCCCCTCCCCGGGCCCGAACAGGGCCGCCGCGGAGGCCGCCCAGGAGGTGCGCCCCGCCCACCGCCGGCCCTCCGTGCCCAGGCGTTGCCGCAACGCCCCGTCCGCCAACAGCCGCGCGAAGGCGGCCGTCAGCTCGTCCGGCCGGTCCGGCGGCACGAGCAGGCCCGTCCGATCCTGCGCCACCGCCTCGGCCACCCCACCCACCGCGTGCGCCACCACCGGCAGCCCCTGCGCCGAAGCCTCCAGGTACACGAGGCCAAAGCCCTCGACGCTGTGCCCGTGCTGAATGCTGGTC
>JBEDEF010000382.1:0-14183 GCA_041175845.1 Verrucomicrobiota bacterium | reverse complement strand
CCTCGAAGAACTGCGCCCCATCCGGCGTCTTGAAGGTGCTGAAATACCGCGTATCCGGCTCCTCCTGGGAAGTGTCCGCATCCGTGTAGCTCCATTGGACCTTCGTGTCCCGCCAAGCTGGGAACAGGTGCTTGCCGGTCACCTGCACCGACCGCAGGTCGCGCTCCGTATACTTGAGGGTCCGGGTCTCGAAGACCTCGGTCTCGCTGATCCCCCCACCCGCCACGTTCAGGCCCGCCTGCCGCCGCGCCTGATCATTGGCCGTCTGATTGTACAGAGTGTTGACGCTCACCTGGTGCTCCGGGCTGAACTGGTAGGCTACGTTGAACAGGGACCCGATAAGGGTGTCGTCCTCACCCCGGCGGTCGCTCATCTCGACCAACGGAGCCAGCGCGGGGGAGTTGACGCCCTGACGCTCATAGCGGCCCGTGAAACCGCCACTGTAGCCGGAGAAGCTGCGGTCATAGGAGACGCTCGCCGCGTAGCCCAGCTTGCGGCTGAACACCTCGGTCTGCCCGCCGAAGGCCATGGCGAAGCTCCGGTTCACCGGAGCGTTTCGCGCGGTCGGGGCGAGGACGGGATTGAAGGCGCGCGTCAGGCGGCCGATTTCCGCGTCCACGGTCGGACCCGTGAAGCGCAGGGGGATGCGCTGGTTCGCCAGCTCCGCCGGTAGCGCCCGGCCGCCATCGTCCCGCCCCCAGGTATTGGCCGGCCCGCCGGTCGACAGCAGGTCCTTGCCGGTGACCTCAGAGTTGACCGCCACGGACACCGAAAGGGACAACATGAACTGATCGGGGAACTCCTTCGTCTTCAGGTCCACCGCCCCACCCGTGAAATTCCCGGGCCGATCCGGCGTGAAGGTCTTGGTGGTCACGATCGCATCCACCAGATCGCTGGGGAACATATCGAGGTTCACCGCCCGCCGGTCCGGATCGGCGCTCGGCACCTCCACCCCGTTGACCATCGTCGAGCTGTAGCGCTCCCCCAACCCGCGGATGTAGACGTACTTGTTGCCCACCACCGAGGCGCCGGTGACGGCCTTCATCGCCGCTGCCGCCGTCCCAAAGCCCAGCTTGCCCATCTGGTCGGAGGAAATCGCATCGCTGACGGCCGGAGCCTTCTGGCGCAGGCTCAGGAGACCAACGCCCGAGGTCTGCACCACCTCCGCGGAAACGGAGAACGCCTCCAGCTTGACCACGGTCTCCGCGCCCACCGGGGTCAGGGGCACTTCCGTGGTGGCCACGGCTCCCGGCAGGACGGCGACGCCGGAGACGGTACCGGGCTGATAGCCGCCCTTGGTGGCCCGCACCTCGTGAAAACCTCCCGGAATGCCAGCCAAACGAAAGATCCCCTCCAAGTCGGAGGCGGCCACCACCCCGCCCAGGCGCACTTCCGCTCCTGCCACCCCGGCACCGGTGGCGAGGTCGATGACCCGCCCGGTCACCACCCCGCCCACCTCGGCGGCACAAAGACGGGCGGGGAGGCCGGCAGTAGCCAACACCCACAGCGCCAGACCCAGGAATCCGAACCGGACGAAACGCGGCATGGCACCATCCGCAGACCGCCCTTCTCCCCGGGCAACGGGAATGCCCGCGCGTCGCGGGTTTCTCACTCGTCCGTGACTCTCCCGTAACGTACGTGTCAATCCGTCGACAAGGAATCCACGGACGTGCCCCGCCGTCCACCGCAGAGCCCGGTCAACGCTCAAACCTCGGGGCAAAAAAACGCCCGCTCAAAGAGCGGGCGTAAAAACCAAGGGGAGCTAGGCTCAACCCCCAATTTTTGTGGCGGGAGGACCGACGATCATTCAGGAGTCCTCGTCTGGCGCAAGCCCAGAAATAAGCCTTGGGCCCCGCCTCAGCGTCGCCCTCTTGCCGCAAAAAAAGGCCGCGGCGGGTGCCGCGGCCTCGAGAAATCGAGCAGGGATCGGCTTAGCCGGCGGTAGCCTCTTCAGGCTTGGGCTCGTCGACCGGGAGGTCGGCGCCGAACGGCAGGGTGATCTTCAGCTGCTTGTAGGTCGGGAGGCCGGTACCGGCCGGGATCAGGTGCCCCATGATCACGTTCTCCTTGAAGCCGCGGAGTAGGTCGACCTTGCCTAACGTCGAGGCATCGGTGAGCACCCGCGTCGTCTCCTGGAAGGAAGCGGCGGAGATAAAGCTCTCGGTCTCCAAGGAGGCCTTGGTGATGCCTAGCAGGATCGGCTCGGCTTCCGCCGGCTTGCCGCCCGCGGACTCGATCCGGCGGTTGTCCGCCAGGAACGCCGAACGGTCCACCTGCTCACCCCAGAAGTACTCCGAGTCACCCGGGTCGGTGATGCGAACCTTGCGGAGCATCTGCCGGATGATGATCTCGATGTGCTTGTCGTTGATGGTCACGCCCTGCAGGCGGTAGACCTCCTGCACCTGGGAGATGAGGAAGTCATACAGCGCGGACGGCCCGAGAATCTCGAGAATCTCGTGCGGATCGGCGGCGCCCTCGGTGAGGTGCTGACCCTTGTGCACCACATCGCCCTGCTGGACGATGATATGCTTGCCGGTGGCGATCAGATGCTCCTCCTCTTGGGCGGTCTCCTCGTTCTTGACGACCAGCTTCCGCTTGCCGCGGACCGTGCCTTCGAACGAAACGATCCCGTCAATGCGGGACATCTCGGCGGCCTCCTTGGGCCGGCGGGCCTCGAAGAGCTCCGCGACCCGGGGTAGACCACCGGTGATGTCCTTCGTCTTGGAGGCTTGGCGGGGCGTCTTGGCCAGCAGGGCGCCGGGGGCGATGGTGTCGCCCTCGTTCACCGCGATCTGGGCCCCGACCGGGATGGAGTAGGCGGCCAGCAGCGTGCGTTTGCCGTCGCGGACCTCGATCTGGGGATTGAGATCCTCCTTGTGCTCGATGACGACGGTGGCAATGCGCCCGGAGGACTCGTCCAACTCGCGCTTCACGGTGACGCCCGGAATCATATCCTTGAACGACAGCGTACCGCCTTTCTCGGACAGGACCGGGATGTTGTAGGGATCCCACTGCGCTAGGACGGCGCCCTTTTCGATTTTCTCGCCATCAGCCACGTGGAGGAACGAGCCGACCACGATGTTGTAAACTTCCAGCTCCTTGTCCTCCGCGTCGAGGACCTGGATGGTGCCGGTTTTGTTCAGCACGATCGAGCCGCCGTCGGCCGTCTCGACGAGCCGGAGCCCGCGGTACTTGACCTTACCGGTCGAGCGGACGCGGATCTCAGGGGTCTTAAACCCGCCGGAGGCGACGCCGCCGATGTGGAAGGTCCGCATCGTCAGCTGTGTACCAGGCTCGCCGATCGACTGGGCGGCAATGATGCCGACCGAATCGCCGATCTTCGCCACCTTGTTGGTGGCGGGGTTGATTCCGTAGGACTTCGCATCGATCCCGCCCTTAGCGGTGGAAGTGAGCGGCGACATCACCTTGACGCGCTCGATGCCCAATTCGTCAATGCGGGCAGCGCTCTCCTCCGTGATCAGCTCACCGGCCCCAACGAGGATTTCGGAGGGTTTGATCGGGTTGATCACATCGTCACTCGAGAAGCGACCAATGATGCGTTCCTTGAGGCCGACGATCTCGTCGTCACCCTCGAAGATCGCCTTTTTCCACACCCCGTCGCGGCTGCCGCAGTCTTCCTCGGCGATGATGACATCCATCGCCACGTCGCACAGCTTCCGGGTGAGGTAGCCAGCGTCCGCCGTCTTGAGGGCGGTATCGGCCAGACCTTTGCGGGCGCCGTGGGTCGAGATGAAGTATTCGAGCACCGTGAGGCCCTCGCGGAACGAGGACAGGATGGGACGTTCGATGATCTCGCCGGATGGCTTGGCCATCAGGCCGCGGGTGCCGCACAGCTGACGCACCTGCTGCTTATTGCCGCGGGCGCCAGAATCCATCATGATGTAAACCGGGTTCACCTCGTTGCGGCCTTCGTTGTTCTCCAGCTTGGAGAACACTTGTTTGGCGATCTGGTCGGTGGCGCCCGTCCAGATATCAACCACCTTGTTGTAGCGCTCGCCGTCGGTGATGATACCCTTGTGGAACTGCGTCTCCACCTCGGCGATCTTCTTCCGGGAGTCCGCGACGATCTCCTTCTTCGAATCCGGGATGATCATATCGTCGATGCCAATCGAGATACCCGCCTGGAAGGCGGTCTGGAACCCGAGCTCCTTCAGTCGGTCCAGAGTCTCGACGGTGACGTGGTTACCGGAGGTCTTGTAAGTGTTGAGGATCAGGTCGCCCAGCTTGCCCTTCGGCACCGGGAAATTCACGAACCCGAGGGCCTTCGGCCAGATCTCGTTGAAGATCACGCGGCCCACGGTGGTTCGCAGCGTCCGGCGCTTCGGATCGCCAAAAACCGTCTCCCGGCCAAAGTCGGGGTTCGGGACCTCGACCCAGCTGTGCACCTTGAGCGCGCCGTCCGCCTTCACATACAGCACCTCCTGCAGCCCGCTCAAAAGCGGGACCCGCTCCCCCTTGGCCGGCTTCTTGCGCGGCTCGATCGTGAGGTAATAGGCACCTAGAACGATGTCCTGCGAGGGCGTCAGGATGGGCTTGCCGGAAGACGGCGAGAAGATGTTCGAGGTGGCCATCATCAGGAGCTTGCACTCCATGATCGCTTCCAGGGACAGCGGCACGTGCACGGCCATCTGGTCACCGTCGAAGTCTGCGTTGTAGGCAGTGCACACGAGCGGGTGGATGCGGATGGCCTCGCCCTCGATAAGGATGGGCTCGAACGCCTGGATCGAGAGACGGTGCAGCGTGGGCGCGCGGTTGAGCAGCACCGGGTGGCCCTTGGTCACCTCTTCCAAGATATCCCAGACCTCCGGGGATTTCTTTTCGATCATCTTGCGGGCGCCGCGCACGGTGTGCACGAAACCGAGCTCCTTCAGGCGGCGGATGATAAACGGTTCGAACAGCACCAGCGCCATCTTCTTGGGCAGACCGCACTGGTTCAGCTTTAGCTCGGGACCGATCACGATCACCGAACGGCCGGAATAGTCCACGCGCTTGCCCAGCAGGTTTTGCCGGAAACGGCCCTGCTTGCCCTTCAGCATGTCCGAGAGCGACTTCAAAGGCCGATTGCCCGCTCCGGTAACCGGACGCCCGTGGCGACCATTATCAAACAGCGCATCGACCGCCTCCTGCAGCATCCGCTTCTCGTTATGGATGATAACGTCGGGCGTCTTCAGCTGCATCAAATTCCGCAGCCGGTTGTTGCGGTTGATGACGCGGCGGTAGAGGTCGTTGAGGTCAGACGTCGCGAAGCGCCCACCTTCGAGGGGAACCAGCGGACGCAGGTCCGGCGGGATGACCGGTAACACCTCCAGCACCATCCACTCGGGACGACTCTTGGACTGAATAAACCCCTGGATGACCTTCAGCCGCTTGGAGAGCTTCTTCTTGATCTGCTTCGACTTGGTCGCGCGCATCTGCTCTTGCAGCTCCGCGACCGTGGCTTCCATGTCCGTCTTGACCAAGGCGTCGCGCACCGCCTCGGCGCCCATCTTGGCGACGAAAGAATCATCACCGTATTCGTCCAGCGCTTGGCGGTACTCGTTGTCGGTCAGCAGTTGGCGGGGTTCGAGCGGGGTCTTGCCCGGATCGATCACCATGTAGTTCTCGTAATAGATGACCCGCTCGAGGGAGCGCGCCGTCATATCAAGCAACAGGCCGAGCCGGCTGGGCATCGACTTGAGGAACCAGATGTGAGCCACCGGAACCGCCAACTCAATGTGGCCCATCCGCTCGCGGCGGACGCGGGCGATCGTCACCTCGACACCGCAGCGATCGCAGACCACATCCTTGTACTTGATCCGCTTGTACTTGCCGCAGGCGCACTCGTAGTCGCGGACCGGTCCGAAGATCTTCTGGCAGAAGAGCCCGCCCGGCTCGGGCTTGAAGGTGCGATAGTTGATCGTCTCTGGATTCTTCACCTCACCCTTCGACCACTTCCGAATGGTCTCGGGGGAAGCGACGGTGATGGACACGCAGTCGAACGCGCTCTCCTCCAGGCCGATGGCCTCGCGGGCCTGGTCACGGGTGGTGGCGGCGGTCTCGTTGGGTTGAATCATTTGAGTGTCTCCCTAGATGTTGGTTGAATGACCGAGCCCGGCGCTCAGGCGCTAAAGCTTAGCGCGTCGCGCTTCTGTAGCTTGATGTCGAGGCCAAGGGACTGGATTTCCTTGATCAGCACATTGAAGGACTCCGGCGTGCCGGCCTGCAGGGTGTTGTCACCCTTGACCAGCGACTCGTAGATCTTCGTGCGGCCCTGGACGTCGTCCGACTTGACGGTGAGAAGCTCCTGCAGCGTATGGGCGGCGCCATAGGCCTCGAGGGCCCAAACTTCCATTTCGCCGAAGCGCTGGCCACCGTACTGCGCCTTGCCGCCCAGCGGCTGCTGGGTGACGAGCGAGTAGGGACCGACCGCCCGGGCGTGGATCTTGTGGGAGACCAGGTGGTTGAGCTTCATCATGTAGATGTAGCCTACGACGACCTCCTGATCGATCTTCTCGCCGGTGCGCCCGTCCATGAGGGGGCTCTTTCCCGAAGAGGGCAACTTGGCGTCCTTCAGATAATCGCGGACCTTCTTCTCAGGGATACCGTCGAAGACGGGGGTCGCGACCTTGATGCCGAGCTTTTTGCAGGCCCAACCCAGGTGGGTCTCGAGGACCTGACCGACGTTCATGCGCGAGGGCACGCCCAGCGGGTTCAGGCAGATCTCAACCGGCGTACCGTCCGGCAGGAACGGCATATCCTCCTCAGGCACGATCTTGGCGACGACGCCCTTGTTGCCGTGGCGGCCAGCCATCTTATCCCCGACCTCCAACTTCTGCTTGGTCGCGATGTAGACCTTGACCTGCTTGATCGCACCATCGGCCGAACCTTCGCCGGCCTCGATGGCGGTGATCTTACGCTCCCGGTCCGTCTCGAGCTCGTCGAACTTGGTCTGGTACGAGCCAATGATCTCCATGATCTTAATGCGGACCGGCGAGGGGTCGATCTGCACGTGCTTGGAGACCGCCGCCAGCTTGCGCAGCAGCGTCTTGGTAATCTTCCGGTTGGCCGGGATGATGATCTCCCCGGTCTCCCCGTTAACGACGTCGAGCGGAATCTTCTCGCCCAGCAGGATATTCGAGAGTGACTCGGTGAGCCCCTCACGCAGCTTATCCATCTGGGTTTTGAACTCCTCCTGGATTTGCTTGGCCTGACGACGCCGATCGGACGGGGATAGTTTCTCCTCCTGATTATCGATCCGGGAGGACACCTTCACGTCCATGATGATTCCAGCCACACCCGAGGGCACAATCAGCGAGGTATCCTTTACGTCGGCCGCCTTCTCACCGAAAATGGCACGCAGGAGCTTTTCCTCGGGAGCCAGTTCCGTCTCCGACTTCGGGGTGATCTTGCCGACGAGGATGTCCCCGGGCTTGACCTCCGCGCCGACGCGAATGACACCGTTATGGTCGAGGTTTTTCAGCGCTTCCTCGCCCACATTCGGGATGTCGCGGGTGATCTCCTCGGGCCCGAGCTTGGTGTCGCGGGCGGTGACTTCGAACTCCTGGATATGGATCGAGGTGAAGATGTCCTCACGGAGCACCTTCTCGGAAATGAGGATCGCGTCCTCGAAGTTGTAGCCGTTCCAAGGCATGAACGCCACCAGGACGTTCCGGCCCAAGGCCATCTCACCCTGATCGGTCGAGGGACCGTCGGCGATGATCTGGCCGGACTTCACCTTCTGACCTTGGCGGACGATCGGCTTCTGATTGAAGCAGGTGCCCGCGTTCGAGCGCATGAACTTGCGCAGCTCATACACGTGCACGTGATTCTTCGGGTCGTTCCGCACCGAGCGCGGCAGCTCGCCGTCTTTGGTGATGACGATGCGCTTGGCATCGACCGAGGCGACTACGCCGGACTCCTCGGCCACCACGACAATCTTCGAATCGCGGGCGACCCGCTCCTCGATGCCCGTGCCGACGAACGGTGCCTCCGCCTGCAGCAGCGGCACGCCCTGGCGTTGCATGTTGGCACCCATCAGGGCGCGGTTGGCGTCGTCGTGCTCCAGGAAGGGAATCATCCCCGCGGCGATCGAGATCACCTGCTTGGGTGAGACATCCATCAGGTGGACCTCTGCGGGGGGGACCTCGAGGAAGTTGCCGTCCTGCCGGACGGTCACCTTACCCACGAAATGGCCCTTCTCATCGATCTCGGCGTTCGCCTGTGCGATCACCTTGGCCTCCTCCTGGTCCGCTGTCAGGTACTCGATCTTGTCCGAGACGCGTCCGTCCTTGACCACCCGGTAGGGTGTCTCGATAAACCCGAACTCATTGACCCGAGCGTAGGTCGAAAGGGAATTGATCAGGCCGATGTTCGGACCTTCCGGGGTCTCGATCGGGCAAATCCGACCGTAGTGCGACGGATGGACGTCGCGTACCTCGAAGCCGGCGCGCTCCCGGTTAAGACCACCAGGCCCGAGGGCGGAAAGGCGGCGCTTGTGCGTCACCTCCGCCAGCGGGTTGATCTGATCCATGAACTGCGACAGCTGGCTGCGGGCGAAGAAGTCGCGGATGACCGTGGTCAACGCCTTGGGGTTGATCAGCTTTTGCGGGGTGATGGAGTCGACGCTCTGGTCGTACATCGTCATCCGCTCGCGGACCAGCCGCTCCGTGCGGCTGAGCCCCACCCGGCACTGGTTGGCAAGGAGCTCACCCACCGTCCGGACCCGGCGGGAACCGAGATGATCGATATCATCGACCACGCCCACCCCCCGCTTCAGGCGGACGAGGTACTTGGTCGCGGCGACCACATCAGCACTTTCAAGGATGCGCTGCTCCAAGTCCGCCTTCAGGCCTAGCTTCTGATTGACCTTATAGCGGCCAACGCGGCCAAGGTCGTAACGCTTTGGGTCGAAAAACAAACGCTTGAGCAGGGCCTTCGCGTTCGCGGTGGTCGGGGGCTCTCCCGGACGCAGGCGCTTATAAATTTCCTTCAGCGCTTCTTCCTCATTGCGGGTCGGATCCTTCTTCAGGGCCCGGATGATTGCGCCCTCGTCCACCGAAGTGTCGATGACGCGCAAGGTTGAGATGTCGTGCTTCTCGAAAGTGCGGACAATCGCCTTCGTAAGCGGTTCGAACGCGCGCGCCAGAACCACGCCCTTCTGCGCATCGATCGCATCCTCCACCAGCACCAGCGTGGAGACGTTCTCCATATCCAGTGCCTTGGAAACCCGGAGGTCCTTGATCTCGTAGAACAAGTTCAGGAGATCGATATCCGAGCTGTAACCCACCGCGCGGAGCAGGGTCGTAATGAGGAACTTGCGGCGACGACGGCGGCGGTCGAGGTAGACATACAACAAGTCGTTGTTGTCGAATTGGACCTCCAGCCAAGTGCCGCGGTCAGGAATGATGCGGAAGGAGTGGAGCGGCTTGCCGTTCGGATGGAGCGAAACCTCGAAGGCGATGCCCGGCGAACGGTGCAACTGGGACACCACGACGCGCTCGGCGCCATTGATGATGAAGGAGCCACGCTCTGTCACCATCGGGATTTCTCCCATGTAGATGTCTTCGTCCTTGATGAAATCCTCCTCGCGCAGCCGCAGCTTAACGTACAGCGGCACAGAATAGGTGATCCCCTCCCGGAGGCACTCCAACTCAGAGTTCTTCGGTTCTCCCAGCGTGTAGGAAACGTACTCCAGCGTCAGCCGCTCATCGTACGAGAGGATCGGGAACACCTCGCGGAAGACTGCCTCGAGCCCTTGGGGCTTGCGCTGCTTCTCCGGCACGCCCTTCTGCAGGAAGTCGAGGTACGACGTGATCTGGATCTCGATGAGATTAGGCGGCTGGATAACTTCGCGGAGCTTGCCGAAGTTGACGCGGTCGAGGTGGTTACGGTCGGCCATGGGAATTTCCCGGGAAGGGAGAAAAGGGCGGAGGGAAGCGGACGGGCGCAGACGAAAAAATCACGCTAAGCAGGCAAGGGACAGGCCGCGGGGATCCCGCAGCCTGTCCCGAAAAAAACCGCAGAGGGGGCGAGGAAAGTCGCCAAGCCGGGCGGGATTACTTGAGCTCGACCTTGGCGCCGGCCGCCTCGAGCTTCTTCTTGATGTCCTCGGCCTCGGCCTTGGGGGCGTTTTCCTTGACCGGCTTCGGGGCGCCCTCGACCAGGTCCTTGGCCTCCTTGAGGCCCAGGCCCGTGATCGCACGGACTTCCTTGATGACGCCGATCTTGTTCGCGCCGGCATCCTTGAGGATGACGGTGAACTCGGTCTGCGCCTCGGCGGCGGGAGCGGCCGCGGCGCCCGCGGCACCACCCGCGGGAGCGGCGGCGACGGCGGCGGCGGCGGAAACGCCCCACTTGCCTTCGAGGTCCTTGACCAGCGCGGCGAGTTCGAGAACCGACTGGCCCGAAAGCCACTCGATGACTTGTTCCTTGGTGATGTTGCTCATGGTAACGGCTCCTGGACCCGGCTAGCGGCGCGGGAAAGCGCGCGTTTAAGAGACGTATCTCCTAGCCGGTTCTTGGATGGTGGATTTCCGTCCCTGCCAGCAGGGCCGACCTGGACGGGAAAAGTAGGATGGTTAAATCGACGGGAAACGCCTTGAGTCGGAGGGCTCAGGCGGCGGGGGCAGCGGGTTGCTCCTTCTTGACCTTGGCATCCAGCACGCGGACGAACGCCGCCGCATTGCTGGTCAACAGGCCCAGGAACTGGGCGCGCAGGGCGTCGAAGGACGGCAACTCCGCGATCTTCAGCAGGTCGTCGCGCGACACCAGCTTGCGGTCGAGCACACCTAGCTTGATCTCAAGCTTCTGTTTGTCCTCGAAGAACTTCTTCAGGATCTTGGCGACGCCGGCGGAATTTCGGCCCCCGACGATGACCGCCGTCGGACCCGTCAGCGCGGCATCAACGTCCGGCAGGCCGAGAGCCTTCGCCGCGACGCGCAGCGAGCTGTTCTTCACAACGTGGAACTCGGCGTTCTCCTTAGCGAGTAGCTTGCGCAGGTCGGCCGTGTCAGCGACCGTCACCTTAGTGAAATTCGCCAAGATGACGTAGTCGCTCTTCTTGAGGTGGGTGTCGACCTCGGCGATAAGGTATTGTTTTTCGGCTCTCATGGTCGGTGCCCTCAGTACTTGGAATATTCGGTGGAGGCCACCTTTACCGCCGGGCTCATGCTCGACGAGAGGGTGACCGACTTGATGAACTGGCCGCCCTTGAAGGTGTTCGGCTTGGCCTTACCTACGGCCTCGAGCACTGCGGACGCATTTTCCAGGATCTGCGCGGAGGTAAACGAACGCTTACCCACGCCCACTCCGATGTTCGCGGTCTTGTCCATTTTGAATTCCACACGACCGGCCTTAACGGCCTTGATTCCCGCGGCGACATCGTCCGTGACGGTGCCCGCCTTTGGATTGGGCATCAGGCCCTTGGGACCCAGCACGCGAGCGAGGGTACGCACCTGCTTCATCGCCTCGGTGGTCGCGATGGCGACGTCGAAGTCCAACCAACCTTCATTTACCTTCTGCATCATGTCCTGCAGACCGGCGAAATCCGCCCCGGCAGCGACCGCCTTGGCCGCGTCGTCCGTGAAGACAAGCACGCGGACCTTCTTCCCGGAGCCATTGGGTAATGGGGTCGTACCGCGAACGTTCTGCTCGCCGGAGGTCGCATCCACCCCGAGGTGGAAAGAAAGCTCGACCGTCTCGTCGAACTTGGCCTTCGGGAACTTAGCCAAGATCTCCACCGCTTCCTTCAGCGGGTACTCCTTGGAAAGATCGGCGACCTTGACGGCGCCTTGGTATCGCTTGCTGTGCTTTTTCGGCATGGTTGAGTGCGGTTCAAACGTCCCGGGCGGGACTCCCGCGATGGGTTGGGAACGGGCCCCGGACGAGCGTCCAGGGCAAAGGCTCAGTCGATGACCTCGATGCCCATATTGCGGGCGGTGCCGGCGATCACCTTGATCCCAGCCTCGGGAGTGGTCGCGTTGAGGTCAGCTTTCTTAATGTTGTAGATCTCGAGCAGCTGCTTGCGGGTGACCTTGCCCACCTTGTCCTGATTCGGTTTGGCCGAGCCGCTGGCGATATTCGCCGCCTTCTTCAGGAGGACCGACGCCGGCGGGGACTTGAGGATGAAGGTGAAGCTCTTGTCGGAGAAGACCGTGATGACCACCGGTAGGATCATCCCGTTCTGATCCTTGGTGCGGGCGTTGAACTCCTTGCAGAACGCCATGATGTTCACGCCTTGGGCACCCAGCGCCGGACCGACCGGGGGAGCGGGATTGGCGGCGCCGGCAGGCAGCTGGAGTCGGATGTAACCTTGGATCTTCTTAGCCATGGAAAAAAGGGGGATTGCGGTTTGGAAAAGGGGGAGTTGGCAGCTTAGTCGGTCATCCGCTGGACCTGCCAATATTCGAGTTCGACGGGCGTGAAGCGGCCGAAGATTGATACGGAGACGCGCAGCTTACCCCGCTCAGGATCAACCTCGTCGATGCGGCCCGTCAAAGAAGCGAAGGCCCCATCGGTAATCTTAACCTCCTCGCCCACGGCGTATTGTACCTTTGGCACCTCTTTGCCGCTAGCGGCCTCAATTCGCGCGTAGATCTCATCCACGTCGGCCTGACGCAAAGCGGATGGCCGGTCGCCGCCGACGAAGCCGATCACCCCGGAGGCCTCCTTCACGAAGTACCACGGCTTATTGATGAGCTTGCCATCGTCGCCGTAGAGCCGGGCCTGCAGGAAAACGTAGCCAGGATAAAGCTTCCTGACCTTGGTGCTCTTCTTCCCCCCCTTAACCTCAGAGACCACCTCGGTGGGCAAGAGCACCTCGAACAGGTGGTCATCGAGCTCCTCGGGCTTTTTGAACTTCTCGATGTACGTCTTAACCTTGTTCTCCTGGCCGGAGAGCGTGTGCACCGCGAACCATTGGGCTCCGGCCGGGGAGGTGGAAGGGGCGGGCATGGTTGTAGGGTCAGCTGACGAGATCCGTGAAAAGGATCACGACCTGCGTGAGGGAAAAGTCGCTGATGCTAGTGAACACCCCCATGATGACCGCCGCTACGATCACCACGATGGTGGAGTCACGCAGCTCGGCCTTGGTCGGCCACGTGGCCTTCTGGAGTTCACCCACCATCTCGCCAATGAAGATACGGGTGCTGCGGAAAGGGTTTTTCATACGATAGATGGCAGGCGCGGAGGGAATCGAACCCCCAACCAACGGTTTTGGAGACCGCTACTCTACCAATTGAGCTACGCGCCTGTGGATGGTCCTTTAGACAACGCAGCCGAGGCATCCGGCGGATGCCTCGGCGAGACGTCGGGAGGGTTTCGCCTCGCGGTTTATTCGATGATGTCCGTGATGCGGCCCGCCCCGATGGTCCGGCCGCCCTCGCGGATGGCGAACTTCTGGGTTTTCTCCATCGCGATCGGCACAATCAGCTCGATCTCCACGGCGATGTTGTCGCCCGGCATAATCATCTCCACGCCCTTCGGCAGGTGCACCACTCCGGTCACGTCCGTCGTCCGGAAGTAGAACTGCGGACGGTAGCCGTTGAAGAACGGCGTGTGGCGACCACCTTCATCCTTCGACAGGACATAGATCTCCGCCTTGGCCTTCTTGTGCGGGTTGATCGACTTCGGGGCCGCCAGAACCTGACCGCGCTCGATCCCTTCCTTTTCGATGCCGCGCAGCAGAATACCGACGTTGTCGCCCGCTTGACCGCTGTCGAGCAGCTTGCGAAACATCTCGATGCCGGTCACGACCGAAGTCACGGTGTCGCGCAGGCCGACGATCTCGACGGTGTCATTGACCTTAATCACGCCACGTTCGATGCGCCCGGTGGCGACGGTGCCGCGACCGGTGATCGAGAAGACGTCTTCGACGGACATCAGGAACGGCTTGTCCATCTCGCGCGCCGGCTCCGGAATGTCGTTGTCGATGGCGGCCATGAGCTCGGCGATCGCCTTCTCGCCCTCGGGAGTGCCAGCCAGCGCCGCCGTGGCGGAACCGCGCACGATGGTGGTGGTGTCACCCGGGAATTGATACTTGGACAGCAGCTCGCGGATCTCCATCTCGACAAGGTCCAGCAGCTCCTTATCCTCGAGAAGGTCGACCTTGTTGAGGAAGACTACGATCTTCGGCACGCCAACCTGGCGAGCCAACAGGATGTGCTCGCGCGTCTGGGGCATCGGGC
>JBEDEF010000381.1:0-3011 GCA_041175845.1 Verrucomicrobiota bacterium | reverse complement strand
CATCCGGTGGAGCCGGATCTGACCGAGACCTTCCAGTTTGTGGAGCTGCTGACCCGCCTCGGGGTGAAGATCCTGAACCTCAGCGCCGGCTCGCCCTACTACAACCCGCACATCCAGCGGCCGGCGGCGTACCCGCCCAGCGACGGCTACCAGCCCGCCCACGATCCCCTCATCGACGTGGCGCGGCAGCTCAACGTGGTCCGCGCGATCAAGGCGCACGCCGTCCGGTTCGCCGCGGCGACGCCGGGGGCCGAGCCGCCGCTCGTGCTGGGGACGGCCTACAGTTACCTCCAGGAGTACCTGCCGCACGTGGCGCAGCACGTCGTGGGCGCGGGCTGGACCGACCTCGTGGGTTTGGGCCGCGCGGTGCTGAGCTACCCGGAGATGCTGGCCGATGCGACCAGCAAGGGCGCGCTCACCCCGCGGCTGATCTGCCGGACCTTCAGCGAGTGCACCACCGCGCCGCGCAACGGCATCATCAGCGGCTGCTACCCGCTCGACGACTACTACAAGAACCGGCCCGAGTTCGCGCAGCTGAAGGCGGTCAAGAAGGCGGTCGGCGCCTGAGCCCGCCGGGGGGCGTCCGCCGCCGCGGCGCGAATTGCCTTGCGTAATCGTCAGGCGTCCCCAAGCTTCAAGGCCTTCGTTAGAGAGCACACGTTAGATGACAGTTTCTGGTGAGTCGTTGGCTGAGCGTTTGGCTTAAGTGATGATTTCGAAACCCACTGGTGGGAACGGACTGGCAGCGGACGGTCGATCTACGAGACATCACAATGAGTAACTCCAAACTGTACGTCGGGAATCTGTCGTTCAAGACCACCGAAGACGAGCTCCGCTCCGCCTTCGGCCAATTCGGCTCCGTGACCGACGTTTACGTCGCCATGGACAAGATGACCGGCCGCCCCCGCGGCTTCGCGTTCGTCACCATGGGTACGGCCGAAGAGGCCAAGGCCGCGGCCGAGAAGATGAATGGCACCGATCTCGGTGGCCGTCAGCTGACCGTTAATGAGGCCCGTCCGAAGGAAGACCGTCCCGCGGGCGGCTTCGGCGGCGGTGGCCGTGGCTTCGGCGGTGGCGGCGGTGGCCGTGGCTTCGGCGGCGGCGGCGGTGGTGGCGGCGGCTTCGGCGGTCGCGACCGCGGCGAGCGCCGTTACTAAGCCGGTCCATTAATCCGGATTTCGAGGGACGTGGTCCTCCGGGACCCCGTCCCTTTTCTTTTTCTCCCTTCCTTTTTCCGTATGTCCTTCGCCTCCCTCAATCTCTCCCCGGCCGTCCTGCGCGGCGTCGAGGCCGCCGGCTATGCTGAGCCGACCCCGATCCAACTGCGGGCTATCCCGGTCATCTTGGGCGGGGGCGACCTCATCGGTTCCGCTCAGACCGGCACTGGCAAGACGGCGGCCTTCGCGCTGCCGATTCTGACCCGCTTGGGTGCCCACGTGCGGGGGGGGCGGCCGCGGGTGCTCGTGCTGGAGCCGACGCGCGAGTTGGCCGCGCAGGTGGAGACGGCGTTCCGCGATTTCGCGCGGTTCTCGGACCTCCGCGCGGTGGCGGTCTTCGGGGGTGTGGGCTACGGCAACCAGCGGGCGGCGCTGCGCGAGGGGGTCGATATCATCGTCGCGACTCCCGGCCGGCTGATGGATTATCTCAAGGACGGCTCCCTGACCCTGCGGGACATCTCGGTGCTGGTGCTGGACGAGGTCGATCGGATGCTGGATATGGGCTTCCTCCCGGTGGTGAAGGACATCATCGGCCGGTGTCCGAAGAATCGGCAGACGCTCTTTTTCTCGGCGACCGTGCCGCCGGAGATCCAGGCGGTGGCGTCCTTCGCCCTGCGCGATCCGGCGCGGGTCGAGGTGGGCGCCAATCGTTCAGTCAACCGCACCATCACCCACGCCATTTACCCGGTGGCGCACGACCAGAAGTTTGAGCTGTTGCTGGCGCTGCTGGCGAAGGTGGATTTCGACAGCGTACTGGTGTTCTCGCGGACCAAGCACGGCGCCGACAAGATCGCGCGTCGGCTGAAGGTGGCTAACCATCAAGTGGCGGTGCTGCACGCGAACCGCTCGCAGAACCAGCGGCTCGAGGCGTTGGCGGGGTTCCGCAGCGGTAAGTACGAGATTATGGTCGCGACCGACATCGCGGCCCGCGGGATCGACGTGGCTGGAGTTACCCACGTGATCAACTTTGATATTCCGGCGAACCCCGAGGACTATGTGCACCGCATTGGCCGGACGGGCCGGGCGCAGGCGGTGGGCGATGCCTTTACGCTGGTGACGCCCGAGAACGCCGGCGATGTGCGGGCGATCGAACGTTTCATTGGGCAGAAGATCCCGGAGCTGAAGCTAGAGGGCTTTGAGTATCGCCCACTGGTGGCGCGTCCGGCGGCGACGGTGCCGCAGCGGGCTCAGGGCAGTCCGGCGGGCACGCTCAGGCCGCAACGGGGCTTCCGGCGCTTTGGCCGGGGGCGCTGACCGACTCGAGCAGCCGGGTGCAGAGCGCGCGCAGGCGGGCGCGCAGGGGTTCCCCGCGGGCACAGAACGCCCGCTGGTGCGCCTCGTACTCCGCCCGCCCCGCTGCGGTCTCGATCGCGATGGGCGCGTAGCCGAGGGTGCGGAAATCGTAGGGGCTGGCGCGCATATCGACCTCGCGGATGTCGCGAGCGAGGGCGAAGCAGTCGGCGGTGAGTTCGGCGGGCGTAAAGGGCGCCAGTTTAAAGCTCCACTTGTAGAGGTCCATATTGGCGTGGAGGCAGCCGCGTTGCTCCAAGGCGGGCGCGCTTTCCCGCGTCGGCTGCAGCCGGTTCAGTGGCCGGGCGGGCGGGGTGAAGAACCGGAAGGCGTCGAAGTGCGAGCAGGTCACGCCGTTAGCCTGGACGATTTGGGCGATTTCCTCCGCCGGCAACCGCAGGGGCCAGGCTTGGTGGCGCACCGCGGCCGCCTCCTGCCGGTACACCATCGCCCACTCGTGCAGCCCGTGGCAGCCGAAGAACGCCGGCCGCGCCTGCATTCCGC
>JBEDEF010000380.1:0-3502 GCA_041175845.1 Verrucomicrobiota bacterium | reverse complement strand
CACCCTCACGCTGCTCGACGGCCGGCGCTTCACGCCCAGCGGCCCCACCGGGCAGATCGACGTGAACCTCATCCCCCAGGGGCTCGTGGACCGCGTGGACGTCGTCAACGGCGGCGCCTCCGCCACCTACGGCTCCGATGCCGTCGGCGGCGTGATCAACTTCGTGCTCAACAAGGAGTTCACCGGCTTCAAGTCCGACGTGGTCTGGGGCCAATCGCAGCGGGGCGACAACCAAGAGTACAAGGGGATGGTCACCTACGGCACCCCTTACCTGAAGGGCCGCGGCCACCTCGTCTTCAGCGGCGAGTACGCGGTCAGCAAGGGCGTCAACGGCGATGGGCGCGACTTCCGCCGCCGCGAGACGAACCAGATTCCCCAGCCGGGCAACACGACCAAGCTGGTGCGCGCCGAGGACATCCGCTCCCCCTTCACGCCCGGCGGCCTGATCGTCAACGGCGTCGGTGGCACGGCCGCCAACAACGTCCAGCTCCGCGGCCTCCAGTTCGGCCCGGGCGGCGCCCCGCGCCCCTACGACTACGGCACGCTCTCGACCACCATTGGCACCACCAACGGGTTCCAGAGCGGCGGCGATGGCTTCCGCATCGGCACCTCCCAGGAGATCGTCCGCCCGCTCACGCGGAAGAACCTGTTCCTGCGCTCCGATTTCAAGCTGCTCCCCCACGTCACGCTCTTCGTCGAGGGGTCCTACGGCGCCACCCGGATGCGGGTGCAGAACAGCCCCACCACCCACCTGCTCACGATCCAGCGCGACAACGCCTTCCTCGCCCGGGCCGCGCCGGAACTCGTGGCGCGGATGACCACGCTCGGGGTCACCGCCTTCACGATGAACCGCCTCACCCTCGAGGCCGGCCTGACGCACTCCGACGTCCGCGACGAGAATCGCCGCGCGCTCCTCGGCGCCCTCGTCCGCCTCGGTGGGTGGACCTGGGAGACCTCCTACCAGTGGGGCCGGAACGACATCAGCATCCCGGTCTCGAACAACCTGATCAGCTCCCGGATGGCGGTGGCGGCGGACGCGGTGCTGGTCGGCGGCCAGATCGTGCCCCGCGCGGCGGCGGCGAACCCCGGCAGCGTGGCGTTCGATCCGTTCGGCCCCGGGGCGCCCTCGCGCGCCGCGCTGGACTACGTGATGGGGACCTCCCGCTTCGACGAGATCTCCTCCCAGGACGTCGCCGAGACCAAGGTCTCCGGCCAGCTGTTCTCCCTCCCGGCCGGCCCGCTGGCCGTGGCCGCCGGAGCGCAGTGGCGCGGCCTCGACTCGACCACCCGGGTCGACGCCCTGTCCATCGCCGGCGCCTACCGGCTGGCGAACAACCAGCCCTTCGCGGGTGAGATCGAGGTCCTCGAGGAGTTCGTCGAGGCCCAGGTGCCGCTCCTGCGGGAGCTCCCGCTGGCGCAGCGGGTGACCGCCAGCGTGGCGGGCCGGCACGCGCGTTACTCGAACAGCGGCGACGCCAACACCTGGAAGCTGGGCCTCGTCTGGCAGCTCTCGCCGGCGCTGCGCGTGCGTGCGTCCCGCTCCCGGGACATCCGGGCGCCCAGCATCAACGAGCTCTTCTCCACCGGCCGCCAGACCAACGGCAACATCAGCGACAACTTCCCCGGCGGCACCGGGCTCACCTTCCAGGCCGTGCCCAACCTGGCCGTCGGCAACCTCGACCTGAAGCCGGAGGTCGCGAACTCCCACGTCGTGGGCCTCGTCTTCCAGCCTGCTTGGCTGAAGGGCCTGAGCTTCGCGGTGGATTTTTACACCACCCGGATCGACGACGCGATCTTCGTGGCCGGCGGCCAGGACGCGGTGCGCCAGAGCAGCATTAATCCCGCCTCGCCGCTGAGCGCGTTCGTCACCCGCGGTCCGACGGCGGCCAGCCCGCGCGCGGTGATCGCCACGCGCACCTCCCCGATCAACCTCAACTCCGAGCTTTCGCGTGGGGTGGACTTCGAGGCGAGCTACCGCGTGCCGCTCGCCACCTGGATCGGCGGCGACCCGGGCAGCCTGACCCTGCGCGCGCTCGCCGGCTACCTCGACGAGTATACCCGCGTCTCGCCCCTCGCCCCGACCTACAACTACGCGGGCAACGGCTTGGCCAACGCGGCGAGCGGCACCGCCGCCATGCCCCACGTCCGTGGCACCTTCTCGGTGCAGCACACGCGGCGGTCCGTCGCCACCTTCCTGCAGCTGCGCTACATCGGCCGGATGACCTGGGACAAGACCCGCGTCCTCGGCGTCACCACCGACTACAACGACGTGCCGGACACGACCTACCTGGATGGCCAGGTCGCGTACCAGCTGCCGCGGTGGCGGCAGGGCTGGCGGACGGAGGTCTACCTGAACGTCGCCAACCTGCTGGACCGCGACCCGACCTACGCGCCGCGCACCGGTGGCGCCACGCCGTTGCCGACGGACCCGGGTCTCTTTGACCAGGTGGGCCGGATGTTCCGCGTCGGCGTGCACACGACGTTCTGAGCGGACGGCCTGCGCGGCTCCGGCGTGCGCGGGCCTGGGGTCCGGCGTACGCGGGTCCGGTGTAGCCGGGGCGCGTCGCCCCGGTAAACGCAGACCGAATCCAAGTTTGCGCCGCGCGCCTGCGCGCCGACGAAGGTGCTTTCGTCCGCAGGACCGGGGCACGATGCCCCGGCGACATCGATCCGCGGGGCTTCCGGCCGGACGGTGGAGGACGTTCAGGCCGTCGCGCGGGAGCGACGGGAGGAGTGCCACTGCCGGAGCCCGAGGCCACCGAGCAGCAGCGCCAGCGCCGGGCCGGGACCGGCATCCGGCACGGAGGAACCGCCGCCACCACCGAACGTCAGCTGAATCGTGTCCCCGCCATAAATCGCAGAGGTAGCTGTGGGTGTGATGCCCAAGCCGGCGATCGTTGTCCCCGTGAACGTCATCGTGCTGCTCAGGCTGGTTGGGGAGCTGAAAGAATAGCCGGTTGGAACGATGACCAAGGTGCCCGGCGCGTAGAACCCAAAGATGTTGCCGGAGGAACTTGTGGCCAAGGCTTGCGAGCCAGATCCCAAACCTCCGGTCCAGGTCCCAGTATTTGGTTTGCTCGCGCTATATTCAACACCTGTTGCAGCTGATGGCCCTGAGAAGCTAACAAGACCATTGCTAGGGCTAACTTGAGAGAAAGCGGTGCCAGTCTGAGCAAACGTCCAAGCCGTCGCGTCGGTGAGGCTTCCGCTGAGGGTCACGACCACATTGCCGCCCGTTTCCGTGAAATTGATGGTCACCAAGCCGGCCGAGAGCGGCAGGGCGCAGACGCTGGCGAAGGCTAGGGCGCGCAGGGAAGAGCGGAGGTTCATGGCTGGGGGTGGTTTGGATTTAAGATTAGATCGCTCCCCAAGCCGAAGCCCGGGAGGAGCGGCGGGGAGGAAGCAATCGGAATGCCAAATCCCCCCCCCCCATTTGCGATAAGAAGTCGTTGCTGGTGCGAGCCCCTGCGGCGTTTTTTGCAATAAGCCGCCGCGGTCGCGG
>JBEDEF010000379.1:0-4633 GCA_041175845.1 Verrucomicrobiota bacterium | reverse complement strand
CTCTGGCGTCGCCAGTACGACCAGGGCAACAGCATCAAGATGAAGCACAACATGTCGTCGCCCTCGCCGGTGACGGACGGAAAGCTCGTCTGGGTCGCCTCCGGGAACGGCGCCATCGCGTGCTACGACTTCGCGGGTAATCAGAAGTGGAGCTTCAACCTGGAGAAGGCCTTCGGGAAACTCGGAGTCCAGTTCGGCTATGGCTCCTCCCCGCTCCTCGTCGGGGACGCCCTGATCTTCCAAAATCTCCAGGGGCTCTACACCGACGATCCCTCTTACCTGTTCGCCCTGCGTGGCAGCGACGGCAAGGTACTCTGGCGCGTCGACCGCCCGACGGACGCCGAACACGAGACGCCCGACGCCTACACCACTCCCGCCCTCCTCGAACTCAATGGCCGCCGCGAGGTGGTCGTGGGCGGCGGCGGTTATGTCACCGGCCACGACCCCGCCACCGGCCGCGAACTCTGGCGCGGCGGCGGCCTGAATCCGGATAATTCGAAGAATTACCGGACGATCGCTTCCCCCCTCGTGCATGAGGGCATGATCTTCGTCCCTACCCGCGTAAAGCCATTCCTTGCGTTCCGTGCCGGCGGCACGGGCGATATCACCACCAGCCATCTGGCTTGGAAATGGACGGAGCGCGGTTCGCCGGACGTCCCGACGCCAGTGGCTGAGGGCGAATATCTTTATATGGTTGATGATCAAGGGGCTGTTACCTGCGTACGCGCCAAGACGGGGGAGAAGGTGTACGGGCCGGAAAATACCGGGATCGGTCGCACCAGCGGTTCGCCCACCCTCGCCGACGGGAAGCTCTACATCACGAGCGAATCGGCCGAGACGGCCGTCGTGGCGGTCGGTCCGCAGTATCGGCTGATTGCGAAGAACGCGCTCGACGGAAGCTATACGTTGACGACGCCGGCGATCGCAGACGGGGAGATTTTCATCCGCACCGCGACCCACCTGTACTGCCTGGCGCGCCGCTGACATCCCCATGAAGGTTACGCCCTCTACCCGTCGTCGCTTTCTCCGGACCTCCGTGGCGGCGGCCGCCACGATCCAGGTCCTCCCTCGCGCGCTCCTCGGTGGGCCCAAGTTTGTCCCGCCCAGCGAGAAGGTGAACGTGGCGGTGGTCGGAGTCGGCGGCCGCGGCCTGCAGAACCTCCGCGAATTGCTGGCCTTGGCCGACGTCCAGGTCATTGCCGTGGCCGACCCAGCCCGGACGTTCAGCCTACAGGCGTTTTACTACAAGGGCACTGGTGGGCGGGACGCGGCCCAGGCGGCGGTCGAGAAGCATTACGCCGCTCAGACGCCTAACTTCCGCTGCGCCGCCTACGAGGATTTCCGGGTGATGCTGGAACAGGAACGCGCGGTCGACGCGGTGCTCTGCGCCACGCCGGACCACCTGCACGCCATCGTCTCGCTCCGGGCGCTGCGCGCCGGGAAGCACGTCTACTGCGAAAAGCCGCTGACGCATAACATTCTCGAGGCCCGCGAGGTCGCCCGCGTGGCCCGCGAGACGGGCCTCGCCACGCAGACCGGCAACCAGGGCCATTCCACGGTCGGGATCCGCGAGACGGTGGAGGCAATCCAGGCCGGCGTCATCGGCCCGGTCCGCGAGGTGCACGCCTGGGTCGGGAGCAAACGTTGGAACCCCGCGCTTACCACCCGCCCCGAGGGCGCCCCCGCGGTGCCGGAAGGGTTGAACTGGGACCTCTGGCTCGGGCCCCGCTCGCCCCGCGGCTACCACCCCGCTTACCATCCGGTCGCTTGGCGCGACTTCTGGGATTTCGGAGGCTCCAGCATCGGCGACTTCGCCAGCCATGATCTCGACGCCGCGACCTGGGCGCTCGACCTGCCGCTGCCGACCCGCGTCGAGGCTCACGCGGCCGGTCCGATGGACCAGGAAATTGCCCCGCACGGCGCGCTCGTGACCTATGATTTCCCGGCCCGTGGCACCCAACCGCCGGTGCGTGTCACGTGGTACGACGGCGGCTTGCGTCCCGTCGCGCCCGCCGCACTCGGGGGTTTCCCGTTACCGGGCCGCGGGGTGTTGTTCGTCGGCGATAAAGGCGTGATTCAGTGCGATGGCGCCGGCGGCGCGCCCCGGCTGTTTCCGGAGAGCCTGCGGTCCGCACCCAAACCGGCGGCGACGCTGGTCCGTGCGCAGGGCCACCACCGCGATTGGATCAACGCCTGCAAGGGGGGTGCCCCGGCGAGCAGCGCCTTCGCGTACGGCGCCCACCTCGCGGAACTGGGCCACCTCGGCAATCTCGCCCTCCGCCTAAAAAAGCCCATTCAGTGGGACGCGGCGAACCTCCAGGTCCCCGGTCGCCCCGAGGCGGATCCGATCATCCGCGGCACGTACCGCCCGGGTTGGGAGCTCGGTTAAGCCCGCAACCTCAGCTCGGCGCGGCAGGCCGCGATTTCCCGTTCGCGGCGGGCGGCGTCCCAGCCCGCCGCGGCGGCCATCCAAGCGGCGACCTCCGGTAGCCGCGTCCCGAATTCCTGGTCGTAGTAGCACCATCCTCCCCGGCGCACGACAACGTCGGCCAGGTGGCAGGCCCATTCGGCCTGGACGTAGTGCGTCACCGCTTCGCGCGTGCAGGGACCCGGAAGGATGCCGCTCCCGTCGGTCCCCGCGCCTGGTTCGAGCAGCGGCTCCAGCGCGGTGCGGCAAGCCACGGGCGGGCGTCCCAAGTGGCGCACCACGGCGTCCACGGCTTGCTCCGCCATCAACCGATAGGTGGTCAGTTTTCCGCCGGTGATATCCCACCAGCCGGCCTGCTGGCTCCGGATCTCGTGGGCGCGCGAGATATCCGAGGGCGAGCCATCGGGATTGGCGACCAGCGGTCGGAGGCCGGCCCAGGTGCTCACGATGTCCGCGGGGCCCAGCGCCGCCGACGGGAAGAACGCATTGACGCGGCCGAGGACGTAGGCGACGTCGGCGGGCTCCGTCGCCACCGCCGCGGGATCCCCCGCATAATCCGTGTCCGTGGTCCCGAGAATCACCCGCTCGCCCCACGGAAGCACGAACAGGATCCGCTTCCCTTCCGTGATCACCACCGCATCGGGCACCGGCAGACGTTGGCGATCGACCACAAGATGCACTCCTTTGGTAAGGCGTAACTTGACACCGCTGTGTGGTAGTCGATCGGCCCATGGGCCGGTGGCGTTGATTACGGTGCGACAAAGCAATTTAAAAGATGCTTCAGTCGGGCTGGCCGGAGTAAGCTGGCACTCCCAGCCGCCTGGGCCCGGAGTGGCGGCGGTGAGGCCGGTGTAGTTGGCGAGGACGGCGCCGTGCCGGGCGGCGGAGCGCAGGGTGTCGACGACGAGCCGGGCGTCGTTGGTGAGGGCGTCGAAGTAGCGCACGGCCCCGCGCAGGTGGTCTGCTCTGAGCCCGGGCAAGAGGGCGCGGGTTTCGTCCCGCGAGTAGCCGCGCGAGGGTCGGAAGTTTCGTCCGCCGCAGAGCAGGTCGTACAGCTTCACGCCGATCCGCAGCTGCCACAGCGGGGGGCCTTCCCCGCGGTAGGCGGGGAAGAGGAAGCCGAGCGGCTGCCCAAGGTGCGGGGCGATGCGGTGGAGGATCTTCTTCTCGACGCTCGCCTCCCGCACGAGGCCGAACTCGCCTTGGGCCAGGTAGCGGAGGCCGCCGTGCAGCAGGCGAGTGGAACGGCTGCTGGTGCCTGCCGCGAAGTCCTGCTGGTCGATCAGGGCGACCCGCAGGCCCCGCAGCGCCGCGTCGCGCGCCACGCCGCTGCCGACAATGCCGCCGCCAACGACCAGCAAGTCGAAGCGTTCGGAGGCGAGGCGGCTCAGGGCGGCGGAGCGGGAGGGAGGCAACGCGGAGGCGGTCATCGCGGCGAAGAGTGGGCGGCGGCGAGGAGCTCTCCCAGTTCGGCGAGGGTCGGTAAGACCAGATGGGGCGCCGGGTCGGCGGCGGCGGCCTCGGCGGCGGTGGCTTCACCCGACAATACCAGGACGCCAAGCGCGCCGGCGCGGTGGGCCATCAGGACGTCGGTGTAGAGGCGATCCCCGACCATCGCGACTTCCTCAGCCCGCAGCCCGTGGCGGGCGAGGATGCCGGCGAGCATTGCGGGATCCGGTTTCCCCAGAACGACTTCCGGTTCCTGGCCGGTCGCGCTGGCGAGCAGGGCGCAGAGGGCCCCGCAGTCCACGAGCACGGTGGGCCGGTCAGTCGGGCAGACGCGGTCGGGATTAGTCGCGACGTAGGGTTTGCCTTGCTGAATCCACCAGGCGGCGCGGCCGAGGCGGGCATAGGTCAGGGTGGGGTCGAAGCCGATGACGACGGCGTCGGGCACCTCGGCGGGGTCGTCCGCGGTGAGGGTGAAGCCGGCGGCGGCGAATTCCGTCTGCATGCTGGGGGTGCCGAGGGCAAACAGGCGCCGCCAGCCGGGGCGGTGCTGGTGCAGCCAGCCGATGGTCGCGTGGGCCGAGGTGTGCAGTTCCGTGGGGCGAGCCGGGATGCCCATCTGGCCGAGGTGGGCGAGGTAATCCGCGGCGCTCTTGGACGGGTTGTTCGTCAGGAAAGTCCAGCCGAGGCCGAGTTTGCGGAGCCGCGCCAGGAAGGGGCCCGTCCAAGGGAACACGGTTCCGCCGCGGTAGATGGTCC
>JBEDEF010000378.1:0-10698 GCA_041175845.1 Verrucomicrobiota bacterium | reverse complement strand
GTCCTTCGCGCTCGGCCCTCCTCTCGGGCTTTATGCCGCACCGCAGCGGAGTCTACGGCAATAGCCAGAATATGCGCGGTTCCGAGCTGGTTAAAACCCACCTGACGCTGCCGGAGTATTTCTCGAAGCACGGCTACCACACGCTCTCCAACGGTAAGATCTTCCACAAGCATCCGGGTGACGAGGGTCACTGGGCCTTCGATCAATGGGAAGATGCCGCGGGCGGCCCCGGTTCCCGACCCGATCCTGCGCGGCTCACTTCCCGCCGGCAGAATTTGTGGAACGGCCAGCCCATCCCGCGGCCCGAAGTAAAACGCGAGGGTCTCGCTGGGGGGGACGCGGACGGCACGGAATTCGCTTGGGGGCCCACCCGCGGACCGAAGGAGGAGTCCAAGGACTGGAAAGCGGCGGAGTGGGCGGCGGCTCATTTAGCGAAAAAGTCGGATCAGCCTTTCTTCATGGCGCTCGGCATCTCCAAGCCGCACCTGCCGTGGTACGTGCCCCAGGAGTATTTCGACCGCCATCCCCTGGAGTCCATCCAGCTGCCGGAATTCCGGCTCGATGATCTGGAGGATATCGTCGACCCGCAGGGACGCGTGAAGAACAAGCCATCGGCCGACTTTACGTGGGTTCGGCAGGACCCTCGCTTGCACCAGGCCGCGGTGCAGGCCTATCTCGCGGCGATCAGCTACGCTGACGATTGCATCGGGCACGTGCTGGCTGCGCTCGAAAAGAGTCCCGCCCGGGACAACACGATCGTGGTCATTTGGGGCGACCACGGGTGGCACCTCGGCGAGAAACTGCGTTTCCGCAAAGCCGCGCTCTGGGCGGAGTCGACCCGCCTGCCGCTGATGATCCGGATGCCCGGGATGCAGGCGCAGCAGGACTGCCCGCGCGTCGTCAACCTGATCGATCTCTTCCCTACGTTAATCGAGGCCTGCGGCCTGCCCGCCAAGCCGGGGATCGATGGCCGGAGCCTCGTGCCGTTGTTGCGCAATCCGCAGCAGGCTTGGCCGCATCTTTCCGTCACTATCGACGGACCCGGCAACGCGGCGGTGCGCGACGAGCGCTGGTACTTCATCCGCTACCGGGATGGCACGGAGGAGTTTTACGATATGGTCTCCGATCCGCTCCAGTGGACCAATCTCGCCCGCTCTACCGCGCCGGAAATCGTGCGCCAGAAAGCGCGGCTAGCCGGGTCCTTTCCGGACACTTTCGCCCCCGAGGTGCCCCAGAATAAGGGCGGCAAAGCGGAAAAACAGGAATTCGCTGGGAAACCCGATCCGACCATCCGGGCCGCGCGGGTCGCCGCGAATCCGAGATAGCGCGCGGCGGGCGGCCGCCGGCCAGCCTTCGCTAGCGCGTTCCCCTCAGCACTCATGACTACCCCGACACCCCACCTGGTTTTCGCCGCCCTCATCGGCTGGCTCGCTTTCAGCTCTGGCGCTTCGGCTCAGGCCACGGGCGCACGCCCACCGGACCCATCTGTCAGCGGCAAGGCGGATGAGCGGGTGATACTCGCCCCGTTTCAGGTTCGGGCGGAGGACAACGGCGGTTGGACGCCGGCGGAAACCCTGGCGGGCACCCGCATGCGGACCAAGCTCGCCGACGTCGCCTCGCAGATGGACGTGTTCACCTTGGATTTCATGCAGGAGTTTGGCTTCAACAGCGTCGAGGAAGCCTCCATCTATTCGCTCAACCTCGAGAACGGGTCCGAGTACGTGGCCAACGTGGAGGCCAAGGAAGCGGGCCAAGGCAACTTGCGGGTGCGCGGCATCGGTCAGGTCCGGCGATCGCGCGAGTTCTTCGCCACCGGGACCCGCGCGGATAACTACAACCTGGAGCGCGTCACGCTCGCGTCCGGCCCGAATCCCATGATGTTTGGCATTGGTGCTCCTACCGGAGCGATCGATGCGACGCTGGCCCGGCCGATGATGGATCGGAACACGGCCAAGACGCGAATGCAGGTCGACAGCTTTGGTGGCTTGCGTGGCGAGTTGCACCTCAACCGTTCGCTCCTCCCGGGCCAACTGGCCTTCCGCGGCGCCCTGCTCGCGGAAAACAAGAAGGCCGACATTAAGCCGTCGATCGAGCGGGATCGTCGGATGTACGGGGCCCTGCAGTACTCCCCGTTCAAAACGACCAAGATCAGCGCCCACTATGAGCGGATGCAGAACCACAACCGGATGCCGTCGCGGATTGCCCCGCTCGACCGGGTCCGCGTCTGGTATCAGGCGGGCGATCTGGGCTCGGCACTCGGCAATCAGCCGCTGTTCAACAATAGTCTCGCGTGGCAGGCTACCCGCTCCAATCCCGATAACCGGGTCTTCAGCCTTTCGGGTGAAGGCGCCATCAGTGTGATCGGCGGCAGCAATCCGGCCGGCTTGCGGGCGTCGGGTGGCTACCATTCGGTGGGGGTGCAGAACATCGCCGACAATGGGCTCTGGCCCGGGGTGGTGGATCCGGTCAACGCCGGCACTACCCGCGGAGTCTCCTTGCTCGACGACCGGTACTATCCCCGGGATACGAGCTATCATTATTATACGGATTTTGGGGAGGAGAAGGCCTCGATCCTCAACCTGTTCTTCAACCAGGAAATCCGGCGCAACCTGCATCTGGAAGCCGGTTACCAAAGGGAGTCGGGCCGGAGCCGTAGCGGGCAACACATGTTCGGGGGCAACGGCGGCCTGAATCTCAACGTAGATCCCAACCGGTTTCTGCCCGACGGAGTCACGCCCAACCCCTACGCGGGCCGGTTGTATTTCGATGGCTTGGCCGGCTTCAGTGCCGGCTGGAACCAGAGCGACGAGTGGCGGGCCGCGCTTTCGTATGAATTCGACGCCAAGGATCAGTTCGAGAACCGCTGGCTCCGGTTGCTTGGGCGGCACCGCGTGGCCGGCATCGTGTCAGCGCTCACCGCGAAGAACCTCAACCAGGAATACCGCTACAATCTCCAGCCGGTGATCGAGAATGGCCGCATGCGGGACCCCGTCTTCAGCGGAGTCAACTACTGGATCGATCCCGCGACCGGCCGGCGGGGATTGGGTCCCTTGGGGAGCGGGTACAGCGCCGCGGCGAGCAATCGGGCGGTCAATTTCCGCTCTTATGTCGGGGCGGATTTCGGCTGGGAGCCCCGCACGGACGGCTTCGCGATCGGAAAGCCGTGGCGGATCACCGACAACAACGGCGAGGTGTGGATCGTGGATCCGACGAATGCAGGCACGGGGACCAACGGCGAGCGGCTCATCACGGGCCGCAACACCGGCGGGACCCATTCGGAATTCGCGACCAAACTCCTCTCGTACCAGGGTTTCCTGTTCCAAGACCGGGTGGTGCTCACGTACGGTCGCCGCGAGGACACCAACAACACGGCCCGGTCAGCCGCCCCCGCGGTCTCCTGGCGGAATCCGGAAACGGGCCAGATCGTGTCGGCGCAGACAGCCGGCTACCAGGCTCACCTCGACGCCTACGGCTTCCAGGCGATGGATCCGGCGACCAGGGCTTCCGGCACCACGGAACTCAAGGGTATTGTCGTGCATCCGTTTCGCCACTGGGGCTGGAAACTTCCGTTCGGGGCGGACCTTTCGTTCATGTATACGGAGTCGAACACGTTTGCGCCCAACACCACCGCGCGCAACCCCGACGGCAGCTTCATGGAGAGTGAACGGGGTGAAGGGTTTGACCGCGGTTTCCGCCTGGCGCTGTTCGAGGGCAATTTCAATGTCCGGTACAATGAGTACGAGGTTCGGTCTTCCCCGAGCCGGCTGGGGGCGCTGTTCGCTGGGATCCGGGGTGCCATGCGACCTGTGATGAAAGACATCACCCGGGCCCTGGTGGCCAACGAGGCGGAGTTCCGCGCGAAGTTTCCCGCGTGGCCCCTGCAGGGCCAGGGCGATCCGGCCTTCGCCTATCCCTTCGCCTCGGTGAACAACGGTGGATTCGAGACGATGAATTTCTTCAACTACCTCGACCCTTATGCGGTGACCGCGGACACGGCCGCCGCCGGCAAGGAAATCACCCTCCAGTGGAAGCCGACCCGCAACCTGGATGTCCGTCTCACGTGGAATCAGCAGGAGGTCACCCAGAGCGGCATCGCCACCCAGTGGATCCAGTTCGCCGACCAGTTTGAAGCGATGATGGACCGGACGTTTTTCACCGAAGGCTACGTTCCCGGCGACACCGAGGCGATTTACCGGAATCCGGCCGGCTTCGATATGGATGGGGACGGCGTCATCCGGCAGTACACGTGGGATTCCATCCCGGTCGGCACCGGTTCCGGCAACGTCGTGCCGCAGAACCTCGGCAGCAACCTTACCCCGTGGGGACGCAACAACGACAAGGTTGCGGGCGGCTGGGCCCAGCAGACGATGAAGGAGAGCTGGATCGCGAATGTGCGCAACGGAAACTCGGGCATCCCGGTGCTGGAAGCCTACAACGGGCGGCCGAACGAATTCACCCGGGAACACCGGTGGAATCTCAACGCGATGTATCGTTTCAGCGAAGGAGCGCTGCGCGGCTACCGGGCGGGCGGGGGTTACCGCTGGCGCGCGCCGGCGTCGCTGGGCTTCGGCGTGAAGCAGGTCAACGGCGTCAGTGTGCCGGACGTGAATCTCATCCAAAAAGGGAAGGCCGAAACGGCGGTCGACCTGTCCTTCGGCTACAGCGGAAAATCCGCCCGGCTAGGGAACCGGCGCTTCAGCGTGGATCTGAACATCCGCAATGCCTTCCCGCAGGATCGTTACCTCGCCCGCAACCGAGACTTCTTCAACGGCAATTCCCTCACCACGATGCGGATGGTGCCTCGCCAACTCATTCTGGCGTGCGAGGTCGATTTGTAGGCGGCGGCTCCGGCGCTGCCGCCCGCCCGCCGCGCCCCGAACTTTCCGGTGCAACGCGCGTCAGCCTGATCCTGCCCTGGTGCCTCCCTCGCGGGATCGGCCCGCGACCGATCAACGGCTCCGAATCCAGTCCACCTCCAGCGCGAAGGGGCCCGGAGTGCCGTCGGAAAGCGAAAGGCCGAACTCCTTGATCCGCGCGCGATCCAGCGGTGGTCCGCGCAGCCGCTGGCCCCGGAAACGGGGCTCCAGGGAGTCGAGCGGCACCGCGACCTCGAGCCATTCCCCGGGCCGGGTCGCGAAAGGCGCCTGATAGGAGATGCGGGCTCCGCGGAACGAGGCATCGGTCGCGAGTTGCAGGCGGTAGGTGCGACCGTCGCCCCGCACGCGCAGCACGATGGCCGTCGCCGGGCCAAGATCGCGAACCGGTCCGAAGGATCGGACCGAGGAGAACCCGCCATTATTCTCTAGGGACAGAATCCCGCGAAAGTGCAGGACGCCATCGATGATCTTCGAGCCCCCGCGGGAGACCCCACCCATGACATCGTCGTTCACGGCGCCCCATGCGTCGTCACCGGCAGAGCCCGAAAACTGGAACAGCACGGTGTCGGAGACGGGGTCCGTTCGGATGGCGCCGGAAGCCGGCGGCAAGAGGCCGGCCATCAGCGGCGCCAGGCGCAGCCAAGGCCACCGCCGAGTGAACCATGCTCTGAGGGGTCGCATCACGAAGGATCGCCGTTTAACCGTGCCGGTCAAATGGCGCGCGAACCTGAAGGGAGAGGGCTGCAGGAGGTCAGGTGGAAATCCGCAACCGGGTCCGTGGTTCCGCGCTGGCGTGGCGGGTTGCAGTCTGACCCCGTCCAGCCCGGCCGCGGGAGCGTTGTCGATGGACCGTGGACGGTGGTCCGGTCGTCGACCGCGCACGGTCCACCGAATCTCCGTCATTCCCGGCGTCGCTGCAGGAGGGTGACCACGAGGAGCAAGGCAAACGAAAGCGCGAGTAAGACCGCGGCGAAGGCGTGCGCACTCGGGTAGCTGAGAGCTTGCACCTCGTCGTACAAAGCAATGCTCGCCACACGGGTCACACCGGGGATCGAACCACCGATCATGAGAACCACTCCGAACTCTCCTAGGGTGTGTGCGAAGCCAAGCGTCAGGCCGGCGGTGATGCCCCGGCGTGCCAGCGGCAGGTGCAGGCGCAGGAACACGCGCGTCGGTCCCGCCCCCAAAGCCCGTCCCGCGTCGAGCAGATCTCGCGGGACCGCGCGCAGCGCAGCTTGAAACGGCTGCACCGCGAAGGGCAGGGAATAGATCACCGATGCGATCACCAGGCCGGTGAAGGAAAACGCCAGCGGCTCCCCGGTGGCATCGCGCCACCAGCTGCCGGGCGGCTGGCGCGGCGAGAAGGCGACCAGGAGGTAGAAGCCGATCACCGTCGGCGGGAGCACGATCGGCAGTGCGACCAGAGTCTCCAAGGCCGGCGCGAGCCGCCAGCGGGTGGTGTTCAGCCAGTGCGCCAGTGGCAGCCCAACCACCCCCAGCACCAGCGTGGTGAGCGCGGCTAACCGCAGGGTAAGCCAGAGGGACTGCCAGAGCGGCGCCGGCAGCCCGAGAATACTGGAGGCAGCTTCGGGCAAGCGGGGCCACGTTCGCGGGGGCCGCCGCGCAGCTCAACGTCCAAAACCCAGGGCGTCCCGAGCGCACCTCGCGTGGTGGCAAGGTGGTTAGCCGCGGGCGATAGCGGCGCTTAACCCGCCCGCCCGCGGGAACGCGCGGAGCACGTCACCGGGAGTGCCTAGTCGCCGGGCACCGTGTAACCGAAGCGGCGCAGGGTTGCCCGCGCTTCCTCGCTCCCGAGAAAGTCGAGGAACGCGCGCGCCTCGGCCCGCGCCGCGCCGCGGCGGGTCAGCACGGCGGCGTGATCCAGCTTTACTGCGGGATGCAGGTCGGCCGGCACCTCCCACCAGCGGCCGCGTCCCGCCAAGCGCGGCGAGAGCACGACCGCCAAGGCGACGAAGCCGCCCTCGGCAGCGCCGGACTCTACGAACTGCGCGGCCTGGGCGACGGTTTCCCCGAGCACGAGCCGAGTGCTCGGGGTGGGCGGAAACCCCAGCTCCCGGAGCACCGCCTCGGCTGCCCGGCCGTAGGGCGCGGTGCGCGGTTGCGCCAGGGCGATGGTCGCCCAGGCACGCCCGGTGAGTGTCGCGCGCAGGTCCGCACCGGGCAGTTCCTCTCGGAGGGTCCAGAAGACGAGCTGGCCCCGGGCGAAGAGGCGCAACGTGGCGGGGTCGGCGTCGCCGGCAGCGATGAGCGCGCGCGGGTAATCGGTGTCGGCGGCCAGCAGCACATCGAACGGGGCCCCTTGCCGGATCTGCGCGTGGAGGCTACCGGAGGCGCCCAGCGCGACCGTCAGCGGCACCGCCGGATACCGTTGGCGGAATGCAGCCTGTAACGGCTCCAACGCCGGCGCGAGGTTGGCGGCCGCGGCCACTGCCACGGGCGCGGCGGCCGGCAAGGGCGCCGCGAGCAGCGCGGCGAGGAGCGGCGCGACCCAGGATGGCATCACGGCTGCGCGACGACCTTGACGTCCTCCAGGACCCAGTCGGTCCCCTGGCGGAACATCCGGCCCGTGATCGTCTGGCCCTTGCGCGCCGCCTGCAGGGTGGCGGCATCCACCTTGAAGAGCATCGTCATTGGCTTCATGAAGCCGGGGATTTCCTCATGGCGGACCAACAGGCCGGAGCGTTCCGGGTAGACGTTGGTAACCACGCCGCGCAGGTCATGGCGTTGGCCGCCTTCCTTCGCCGCGACGGTCTTGGGTGCGGTGGCCTGGTCCGCAAAGCAGCAGCACGCGGTGCCCTTCGGGCGTTCCTTGCAGCAGTCACAGCCGCAGTTCTTGCCCTCAGTGGCAAAAAGGACGGCGGCGGCGAAGGGCACGAGGGCGAGGAGGCGGGTGATTTTCATCGGCAAGTAGGAGGGGGCTGGCGGTTCACTGGAGTAGGCGGAGGAAGACCTCGGGCTCCCAACTTGCGCCCTCGACGCGTTGGCGGATGCGGCCCTCGCGGTCGATGAGTAGCGTGGCGAGGGTGTGCTTCCAGAGGTTCTCGCTGGGTTCGGCGATCACGCCGAACTGCGCGAGGAGGCGGCGCACCGCGGCTTCGGTGCCAGTGAGGAACTGGAAGTTCACCGGATCGACGCCGCGCGTCTCGGCGTACTCACGCAAGACTGCAGGGGTGTCGTAGGCCGGATCCAGTGAGATGGAGAGCAGCTGGAAATCCTTGATGCCGAGCGCGGCTACTTGGCGCTGCAGGGAAATCATCCGCGCGGTGGCCGCCGGGCACATCGTGGCGACGGGGCAGCGGGTGAAGATGAAGTTCAGCACGATCCATTTTCCACGGTAGCGCTCGAGCCCGACCTCCTCGCCCCATTGGTTGAGAAGTTGGAACGCGGGCGCACGCTCGCCCACCGTCACGAACGCAGCGGGTTCGCTGCCCTTGGGGACGGTCCCCGCCGGAGCAGGCGCTTCAATCCGGATGTCCTCCAACTTGAACTCGCCGGGCGCCGATTCGTACATCCGGGCTCGGATGCGCTGGCCCTCACGGAAGTCCGCGGCCTTTGCCCCCTCCAAGATAAATTCCATCGTCATCGCGGGCATATAGCCCGGGATTTCCTCGTGGTGCACGAGCAGGCCGTTCCCCTTTGAGGTAATCGCGATCACCTCGCCGCGCAGGTCATAACGAGGCGCGACGGTGGCCGTTGGGGTGGTCGTCGCCGCACGTAGTGGCTCCGTGGGGTGCCGGCCGAGCGGAAAGGATCCGCTCTGCGCCGGAGGATGTGCCGCGTGGAGGAGCGCGCCTTGGGCGCACACCCACGCGAGCATCCGGGCAAGGATGGCCAGCCTGCGGTTCAAGGAAGGGAGAGTGCCCAACGTGGGGCGGCCCGGCAAGCATGAGCAGGGCGCAGCGGTCATGCGCCGCCCGGTGCCGGGAGCGAGACACTGCGCGGATCGCCCACCGCCGCCTACCTACCTCAGCCCGCGAAGAGATCCGTCGGCCGGCCGGTCGTCCCCACCTGCGCCGCGAAGACGAACCCCGCCTCGGGCTGGGCCGCGCGCTCCGCCGGGGTCAGGCGGCAGGACGCGGTGGTGATGAACAGGGTGTCGCTCCGCGGCCCGCCGAAGGTGCAGGTCGTCACCCGCGCCGCCGGCAGGCACACCGTCTCGAGCAGCCGTCCGCGGTGCGGATCCCAGCGGCCGACGCACCCGCCGTCCCAGAACGCGATCCAAAGGTGGCCCTCGGCGTCGATGGTGCAGCCGTCCGGGAAGCCCGGCGCCGCCGTGGTCGCGAAGGCCACCCGCGGCCGGGCGAGCGCGCCGGTGTCCGGATCGAAGTCGAAGGCCTGCACGGTCCGCGTCGGCGAATCGATGTAGTACAGCGTCCGCTGGTCCGGGGACCAGGCGAGGCCGTTGGAGACGCTCACGCCCTCGCGCCAGCGACGGCACGAGCCGTCGGGAGCGAAGCAGTACAGCGCGCCGCGGCCCGGCGCCTCGTCGAGGGCCATCGTGCCCGCCCAGAGCCGGCCCTGAGGATCGCACTTGGCGTCGTTGAAGCGCAGCGCGGCGGCGTCGTGGCCCGGGGCGGCCGCCCACGGCCGCGTGGTCCCCGTCGCCGGGTCGAGGCGGTGGATGCCGTCCTGCAGCGCCACCAGCAGGTCGGCGCCGCGCGTCGGCAGCACCGCCCCGACCAGCTGGGGTAAGGGCCGGGTGACCGTAGCGGTGTCGCTGGGCGACGCCTCGTGCACGCGGCGGCCGAGGATGTCCACCCACAGCAGCGTGCCGCGGCCGGGGTGCCACACGGCGCCCTCGCCGAGCTCGGCGGGCACGGCGCGGAAGAGTTCGACGCGGGGATCGGCGGGCATCGGAAGGGCGCTGGGCCCAGTCAGCCGCCGTAGGGCGAGCGCGGACCTGGCTGCAGCTCCGCGGGCAGGCTCGCGACATGGCTGCGCACGAGTTCCAGGCGCTGCTTCACGTAGGCGCCCAGCGCGAGCACGTCCGCGCCGATGTTGAAGACGCGCGTTCCCTCCGCGATCAGGTCGCTGAAGGGCTGGAAGAGCCCGGAGGACATCGTGAACTTGCCGTGGCGCCGGGCGGCCGCGGCGACCCGGCGGCGGGCGGCGACCACCTCGGGGGCGTCGATCTGCCCGACCTTCCCGATCCGGTGGCTGAAGTCGCCGGGTCCGAACATCAGGCCGTCGAAACCTGGCACCGCGGCGATCTCCTCCACCTGCTCGAGGGCCTCGGGCGACTCGATCTGCAGCACGACGACGCGTTCCTCGTTGGTGTGGCGCGTATAGTCGGTGATCGGGATCAGGCAGAACTTCCCATCGGTGTTCCCGCCGTCGAGCGGGCGGCGGCCGACCGGGTGGCAGCGCACCCAGTCGACGATCTGCCGCGCCTCCGCCGCCGAGGCGACGTGCGGCACGATGATGCCGGTGGCGTCCGCCTCGAACGGCCGGATGTAGTCGCTGTAGGAGCCCTTGGCGACCCGCACGAGCGTGTCGACGTCGTGCAGCCGCGCCGCGCGGATCTGGTGCTCGAGGTTCGTCCAGTCGTTGGGCACGTGCTCGTTGCAGATCCAGACGGCGTCGCAGCCGCAGAGCCCGGCGATCTCGAGGATCCGGGGGTCGTTGAGGTTGGCCTTGAACACGGTGACGAGCTGGCCCTCGCGCAGGAGGGAGAGCAGGCGGCTGCGGCGGAGTTTCATCGGGAAATCCGCGCGAGCCTTCCGGCGAACCGGCCGCGGGGCGAGCCTTCGTTGCGGCCGCTTCCCGCTTGTGCCCGCCGCGTCCGGTCCTTCGATGGGGC
>JBEDEF010000377.1:0-3278 GCA_041175845.1 Verrucomicrobiota bacterium | reverse complement strand
CCCGGGGAGCTAGCCGCTACGTGGTGGTGGACGAGCGGGAGGCCGCCCAGTGAGCGCCCGAACGCCAGCCAACTTGGGGTGATACGACACGACGCCCCGGCCCTGCGCGGCCGGGGCGTCTTTCGTTTCCCGCACCCGCACTTGCCTCCCCCGTCCCTCCCGAGAATCCTGCCTCCATGCGCGTGCTCGTCGTCGAGGATGATGCCAAGATCGCGTCCTTCGTGACCCGCGGCCTGAAGCAGGCGGGCTACGCGGTGGACCACGCCCCCGATGGCGATACCGCGCTCGCGCTGCTGGATTCGACGGCCTACGACGCCGCGATCGTCGATGTAATGCTGCCGCGGCTGGACGGCATCAGCCTCGTCAAGCGCGCCCGGGCCGCCCGCCGCGAGTTGCCCGTGCTGTTCCTCAGCGCCAAGGGCTCCGTCGAGGACCGCGTGCGGGGCCTGCAGGCTGGGGGCGACGACTACCTCACGAAGCCCTTCGCGTTCTCCGAACTCCTCGCGCGCGTGCAGGCGCTGATCCGCCGCGCCACCGCCGCGCCGGAGGCGACCCGGCTCGCCGCGGGCAACGTGAGCCTCGACCTCGTGACACGCGAAGTGACCTGTGCGGGAGCGCCCGTCGACTTGCAGCCGCGGGAGTTCGCCCTGCTCGCGTTCCTCCTGCGCCACGTGGGGCGGCCGGTCAGCAAGACCATGATTCTGGAACACGTCTGGGACTACAGCTTCGACCCCCAGACGAACGTCGTGGACGTCGTGATGTCGCGGCTGCGGGCGAAGATTGATCCGGACCACCGCCGCATCGAGACCGTGCGCGGCGTGGGTTACGTGCTCCGCCCCGGCAAGGGTTGAACCGTGGTCACCGACCGGCTCCACCGTTTCCGTCGGTCACTGGCGCTGCGCCTGGCCCTGCTCTACGCGGCCGTGTTCGCAGTCGGCTCGGGCCTGCTCTTCGGGTTTCTCTACTGGACCCTCACGGAGGCGCTGAACGACCGGGAACAGGCCACCGTGGAGCGGCGCGCGACCGAGCTCGCGGAGCTCTATGCCCGCGGAGGCCCCGCCCTCCTGCGGACGCGCCTTGACCGGGAGGCCGCCGCCGGGGGCCGCGCCTTCTTTGTCCGCGTCCTCCGCCCGGATAATTCCCTGGTGCTGGTGTCCGTCCCTCCCGACTGGATCGAGACCCAGGTGGAGCGGCTCCCCTTGCCGGGCCTGATCGTCACGCGCCCGACCTACACCGTGCGCATCCCGCAGGACGCGCTCCGCGACTACGCCATCGCCGGCGTGACCTTGCCCGACCGAAACTTCCTGCAGGCGGGGATCTTGATCGAGAGCCAGACCGTGCTCTTCGCCCCGCTGCGCCGCGCCTTCGCCCTCGCTGGTGGCGGCGCCCTGCTCCTATCGTTTTTGCTGGGCATACTCGTGGCCTGGCGCGCGACGGGACCGCTCCGCGCCGTGGCGGAGACCGCCGGCCGGATCCTCGCGACGGGTGACTTGGCCGCGCGCGTCCCAGGTGGCGCCGGCCGGGGCGAACTGGCCGAGCTCGTGCGGCAGCTGAACACCCTGTTAGAGCGCAACGCGCTCCACGTCCGCGGGCTGGGCGAGATGCTGGACAACCTCGCCCACGATCTCCGCACGCCCCTGACCCGGCTCCGCGGGGCGGCGGAACTCGCGCTGCAGGACGGCGGCGATCCCGCGGAGGCCCGCGCGGCGCTCGCCAGCTGCATTGAGGAGACCGACCGGTTGCTCCACCTGCTCGAGGTGCTGCTCGACGTCTCCGCCGCCGAGGCGGGCGTCCTGCGGCTCCATCGGGAGGAGGTCGATCTCGGCAGCCTGGCGCACCGGGCCGTCGACCTATACCGGGAGGTGGCCGAGGAGCGACGCATCCAGGTGCGCGTGGACCAGAATGCCCCGGCTCCGGCGCGCCTGGATGTCGTGCGCCTCGGGCAGGCGGTGAACAACCTCCTGGACAACGCCCTCAAGTACACGCCCGAGGGCGGTAACGTGATCCTCGCGCTCCGTGCGGTGAGCGACGGCGTGGAGTTGGAGGTGCGGGACGACGGTCCAGGGATTCCCGAACCGGAGCGGGAAGCGGTCTTCCGCCGGCTGTACCGCTCCGACGCGAGCCGCTCCCAGCGTGGCCTTGGGCTGGGCCTGAGCATGGTGAAGGCGATCGTCGAGGCCCACGGGGGCACCGTCCGCGCCACCGCCGCCCCCGAAGGCGGAGCGTGCGTGCGCGTTTTCCTGCCAAGCAGCCTTCCGGCGAAGGGCTGATGTTCGCCACCGCCTGATCTAAAACGCCGCTTGCCTTTCGTACCTACGGACCGGGGCGACGCGCCCCGGCTGCATCGATCCGCTGCGGGCGGTCGGAAGGCGGGCCCTTGCGACTGGGTCGCGGCTCGCGGACGGGGGCCGGGCTTCACTTTCCTGCACACACGCGTTACGCCGGCTGACGACGAGATGACGACGATGGCCAACCTGCCGCGCCTGCCCGTGGCGCCGCGTTCGATTGCCAAGGGCAGTACGCTCGCCGATCTCCTCGACGTCGAGGCGGTGGAGTGCCTGGCCGGCAATCTGGCGTTCGCGCATCCGTCGTTCGACCGGGGTTCGTTTCGTCAGGCGGCGCTGACCGGCCTCGCCCCGCTGGGGATTCTCCAACGGGGCCGCCATCTGGCTGCCGTGATGCGGGCGCACCTGCCGGCGCGTTATGAGGACGCCCTGGTCGTGCTGCTCCGTTCGCTGACCCCGCCCCTCTCCCGGACCAGCGATCTCGGACTCGGGGGCTTTTTCTACCTGCCCCACGTGAGCTTAATCGCCGCCTACGGGGTCGACGCCGCCGACAACGGCGGACTCGATCCATTCGAGGCCTCCATGGTGGCCCAATACGAGCTGACGCGCCGGTTCACGGCGGAATTCTCGATCCGACCCTTTCTCCTCCGCAGTCCGGAGCGCACCCTCGCGCGGCTGTTCGAGTGGACTCGCGATCCCGATCCCCACGTGCGCCGGCTGTGTTCCGAGGGTTCCCGCCCGCGGTTACCGTGGGCGCAACGCCTCCCCGCGTTCGTGCGTGATCCGCGCCCGACCCTGCCGCTCCTCGAGGCGTTGAAGGACGATCCCGACCTCTATGTCCGCCGCAGCGTGGCCAATCATTTGGGCGACATCGCGAACGACCACCCGGAGCTCGTCTTCGAGCTTTGCGAACGTTGGGTCGGCGGAGCGTCGGCCGAGCGAAAGTGGCTCATCCGCCACGCGGTGCGCCATCCGGCGAAGCAGGGCGTGAAG
>JBEDEF010000376.1:0-3089 GCA_041175845.1 Verrucomicrobiota bacterium | reverse complement strand
CCGCTCGATCTCGTGCGCCAGCTCCCGCACGTTGCCCGGCCAGCGATGTGCCAGGAGCCGACGACGGCCCGCCGCCGAGATTGCACCCGGCTTGACGCCATACCGACGGGCCACCCGCCGCAGCAATTCCTCCGCGAGGTTTACAATGTCCTCTCCGCGCTCTCGCAGCGGAGGTAGGCGCACCCGGAAGAGATCGAGCCGTTGCCGCAAGTCCTCGCGGAATCGGCCAGTCGCCACGAGGGCGCCCAAATCAGCGTTCGTGGCCGCGATGATCCGGGCGTCAAAGGGCACCGGGCGCGAAGCGCCGACGCGGCGGACCGCTCGGTCCTCGAGGGCAGTGAGGAGCTTCGCCTGCAGCGCCAGGGCGAGGCTGGGCAATTCGTCGAGAAAAAGGCTCCCGCCGTCCGCGGCCTCCATCAGCCCGATGCGCGCCGTCTTGGCGTCCGTGAACGCGCCCCGCTCGTGACCAAACAGCTCCGCTTCCGCCAACGCCTCCGGCAACGCGGAACAGTTGAGTTCAATCAGCGGTGCCTCTGCCCGCGGGCCGTGCCGGTGGATCCAACGCGCCACCGCCGTCTTGCCAGTCCCGGTCTCGCCCTCGATCAGCACCGGCGGGAGATGTTCCCCCAGCCGCCGATCCGCCGCCGTAATCCGCAGCAATTGCTCGTGCAGGCCAGCAAGGCTCGCCCCGAAGACCAAGTCCGTCTCCTGCCCACGGCGAAACTCCTCCACGCGCCGACTTTGCCGGCTCCGGCGTGCGGCCGCAAAACGCAATGGGACCTCGGCGGGATCGAAAGGCTTGACCAAGTAATCCGCCGCCCCGGCCTGCAGCGCCTCCACGGCGCCAGCCACACCGCCTTCGGCCGTCATGACGATCACGGAGGTCGTCGGCGGGAAGGCCTTTTCGCGCAACAAGTCGATGCCACGACCATCGGGCAGGTTGACGTCGATCAGCGCCGCCTCGAAGGCTAGCGTGTCCAGCGCCTGCCGGGCGGCCGCCACCGTGGTCACCGCCGTCACCTCCGTCTGCTCACGCTCAAAGAAGGCGCTCAGGCGCCGCCGCAGCAGAGCATCATCCTCCAGCAAGAGCAGGCTGAGACCAGCGAGGGGAGACTTGGACATGACGGCAGCTTGCGGGCTGGAAAGCCCGGCACCAACCCCAAAGCGTACCTCAACGCGCCGGCGCGGGCGCGGCCACCCGTTCAATGAGCGGGGCGAGACCACTGAGGCGGATGCTCAAGTGGGGAGTCGAATCGAAGAGCGAGAGAAACTTGCTGCGGCGAAGCGTGAGCAGCGATCGCGTGGCCGCTTGCTGGGTCTCATCGAGGCCGTATTCCCGAGTGAGCATCTCCAGCCGGGGAGTGACTGTGACCTTGAAATAAACCCACGTCAGCGACCGTTCCTGCTCCCGCTGAATTTCTTCGTTCGAGAGCGGCTCGCGCTTAGCCGCACGCTTGGCATCGCGTTCGGCGAACCGCCGCTGGGAGGCCAAGTATTTCTCGCGCTGGTCGAGTGGCAGCAGTTGGGCAAACTCGCGGTCGAACTCCGCATCAATTTCCTGCATCCGAGTGCTGTAAGCCTCGATCTGCGGGCGCAACTTGTGGATCTCGGCGACCAAGCGGGCGCGGTCCAGCTGGCGCTCACCGCGGCGCTCCGCCGTCGCCGGGGCAGCCCGGGCGAATTCCTGGGCGAGAGCGGGGGGCGCCGGCGGCACCGTCGGACCGGGTTCGGTCACCCACCGGGCGACGTAGCCGGCGATGAAAACGGCCACCGTGATGAGGGCGACAAAGAGGCGCTGATTCATCGCGCTCCCGCGTCCAAGTCTTGCGCAGTGGCCACGATCTGACGCCACTCGGCCAGGTTGCGAGCGTCCGCTGCCGCCAGCTCGCGGTGATGCAAGAGGATCACCGCCGCCAGACAGGCCGCGGCCGTGAGCGCGCTGAGCGCCAGCTGGCTACCGTAGGAGGGAACCTCGAGGCGGGCGCGAGCGGCGACGAGCACCCGGTCGGCGAAGCCTGGTCGCAGGCAATCTGCGGCCAGGAGGCGCAGCCGGTGCCAGACCTGAGGTGGCGAACCGTGCGCCGAGCGCAGCACGCGGTCGGCGAATCCCCCGCCCAGTTGGGAGGCGGCGTGGGTTCGCAGCCGGGACCAGTCATCTTGCTCAGAGTTGTTCTTCACGGCTGGTAGTGCTCGCGTAGTTGCTCACGGGCACGGTGGAGACGCGCCTTCACGGCGGCAACACTCGTACCGAGAATTTCGGAAATCTCCGCGTGGCTGCGGCCCTCTTGCACCAGGGCGAGTAGCGCCCGGTCCTGAGGGCGGAGCTGTTCCAGGGCGTGGCGGAGAGCGTCGAGTTCCTCCGAATCCACCGCCCCCGGGGGCTCGGGAATGTTTTCGTGCTCCTCGGCAAAGGGGAGAAAGATGCGCCGGAGGCGCTGCCGCCGCAGTTGGTCGATGCAGGTATTGCGGGCCAGCCGAAAAAGCCAGGACTCGAACTGAGCCGGCGCCTGCAGGCGGTCGACCGCGCGGATCATCTTGATGAAGATCTGCTGGCAGAGGTCCTCGACCACGTCGCTCCGATTCGTCATCGCGAAGACAAACCCCGCCACCCGGTGCTGATACGCCACGATGAGCTCACGCTGCGCGCCTTCGTCGCCCCGCTGGGCCCGACGCACCAACTCGACCAGTGCCGCGGATGAAGATGGATCCATGCGAGCTGCATACCTGCCCACAGCTAGACGCGGGAATCGCCGGAAAGATGCGCCCAGGCAAGGCGCAACCTTGCCATTCCGCGCTTCCTTCGCCTCCGTACCCCTAGCGTTCCCCATGCCGCACCGAATCCTTTCCCGCCTCCTGCTCGTTGCTTGCGCCTCCCTGCTGCTGGCCGCCTGCGGCTCCGGCCCCGCTCCGCGGGACTTAATGCTGGAAGAGGCCGCCGGCGGGCAAACCGCGGAGCGCCCCGTGGCGATGCGCGGTGAAACCTCCTTTCTGGAGGGTAAACTCGCTGCCGTCGCCACGGTGAGCCGGGGCTTCGACCGCGGCGTCCGCACAGCGAAGGGTCGCCCCGGCGCCCCGGAAGGGGCATTCGA
>JBEDEF010000375.1:0-5836 GCA_041175845.1 Verrucomicrobiota bacterium | reverse complement strand
TGGCGCAGCGGTCGACGCGGTGCGGGCAGCGGTTCTGGAAACGGCAGCCGGCGGGCAGGTCCCGCAGGCCCGGCACCATCCCCTCGATCACGCGCAGGCGCGACTTGCGCTCGCCCTCGAGGCGCGGAATCGAGTCGAGCAGGCCGCGGGTGTAGGGGTGGGCCGGGCGGTCGAAGATCGCCTCCACCGGCCCCGCCTCCGCGACGCGGCCCGCGTACATCACGATCACGTCGTCGCAGGTCTCGGCGATCACGCCGAGGTCGTGCGTGATCAGCACGACGGCCAGCCCGAGGTCGCGCTGCAGCGCCTGCATCAGCTCGAGGATCTGGGCCTGGATGGTGACGTCCAGCGCGGTGGTCGGCTCGTCCGCAATCACGACCGCGGGCTCGCAGGCCAGCGCCATCGCGATAACCACCCGCTGCCGCATCCCGCCCGAGAGCTGGTGCGGGTACTCGTGCATGCGGATCTCCGGCGCGGGGATGCCAACCTTGTGGAGCATTTCCGCGCCCCGCCGCCAGGCCTCCGCGGGATCCTTGGTCCGATGCAGCAGGAACACCTCGCTCAGCTGGCGGCCGATTGGCTGCACCGGATTGAGCGCCGTCATCGGTTCCTGGAAGATCATCCCGATCCGCCCGCCTCGGATCCGGTGCAATTCGGCAGGCGGTAGAGTGGCGAGGTCACGGCCTTCGAAGAGGATGCGCCCTCCCCGGATCTGGCCCATCGGCTGCGGCAGCAGCCGCATGATCGAGAGCGCGGTCACGCTCTTCCCACAGCCCGACTCGCCCACGATCCCCAGCGTGCGGCCGCGGCGGACGTCGAAGCTCACCCCATCGACCGCGGTCAAGCGGCCGGCGTCGGTGTCAAACGTCGTGACCAGATCGCGGACCGACAGGATGACGTCGTTGGTGGCGGGGACTTCCACGGGAATCAGTTGCCCTTGAACTGATCGAAGTTCTGCAGACCACCGGGGAAAGAGCGGCCGTTACGGCGGGCCGCGACGGTCTCCTTCTGCAGGTCGGGGTCGATCCAGTGGACGAAGAATTCTTCGAGGTCGCGGGCTTGGGCGACGTTGAAGCCGGGCGGCCATTTTACGTACCGCCAAGCGGCGCCACGCAGGAACGGCCGCTGCCAGCCGTTCACCCAGGCGGCGTCGTCGTGGATGATCTGCTCGATGGCGGCTGCCAGCCGCTTGATCTCGTCCAGAGTTTCGGCGCGGTCGTAAGCCTCGATCAACCGGTCGAGCTCCGCAATGTACGTCATCGTCATGTTGTTGGTTTGGACGACGACCTTGGACGGCTTCAGATTAGGTTCGGCGCCGGTGGCCACCTTCGACGGTTGGCCGTCTTTCGTGTAGGCGTCGGCATAGGCGTTGGTGCCGTGGTACATCTCCCAGTAGCGGGGGTAGAGCTCGACGGAGCGGGAGAGTGCGGCGAGGGCGATCTCGTGGTTCTTCTCCTGCATCTTCTTCCAGCCCGTGGTGGTGTCGAGGATCTCGAGCTTGAACTCGAGCCCGGCCTTGAGCGCCTCCTGCTTGAGGACCGGCAGGAGGTCGCGCTGCGCCTGGCCGTAGGCGGTGATGGTGAAGGAGAGGCGCTGGCCGGCAGCGTTGCGCAGGACCCCGTCTTCCCCCTGGGTGGAGTAGCCGGCGCGGGCGAACGCGGCGCGGGCCGCGACCGGGTCAAACGGTCGGGCGGTGATCGTCGGGTGCATCCGCCAGCCGTAACCGTCGGAGCGGGTCTGCATCTGCTCGGCGTCGCCGCGGAAGAACTGGGCGCAGACCAGGGCGATGTTGCTCGCGTGCTGAATGCCGATGCGGAGGTCGCGGTCGTCGAGGGGCGGCTTGGAGCGGTTGATCCACAGGCCCCAGTCGGGGCGGGGGGTGCGGTTGTAAAACCGGTACCGGAGGATGCGGCCCGCGGCGACCTCGGGGTGGGTCTCGGGTAGCGTTTCGTACCAGTGCTTGGGTTGGCCGAGGGGCATCAGGTCGAGGTCCCCGCGGGCGAACGCCTCAACCGCCTTGTCCGGGTCGCGGATGACCTCGAGCCGGTAGCGGTCGGGATTGTAGCGGCCGCGGAAGAACCGCTTGTCGGCGGCCCACCAGTCCTTGACGCGGCTCAGCGTCACGGCGCGGCCCTTGTCGATGTCCTTCGCCTTCAGTTCATAGGCGCCGAGCTTGGGCGTCTCGCGCCACTGGAAGCGCTCGATCCAGCCGGGCCCGAAGTCGGCGTAGGCGTGGCGGGGATAGGGGACCCAGTTGCCGAAACGGACGGCGAGGTCGGGCTTCCGCTCGGGGTGCACGGTGGCGAAGGTCAGGCGGTCGTAGACGATGAGCTGCCGGTAGTTCTTCTTGTAGTAATCGTTGTACCACGGCTCGTTCAGGTGCGGGCTGCGCATGAAGTAGAGCGTAAAGATGACATCGTCCGTGGTGAGTGGGCGCCCGTCGGTCCAGCGGGCCTTCGGATCGATGCGATAATAGATGGTCTTGCCGTCGGGGCCGACGGCCCAGCTGCTGACGAGGCCGGCGTAGGCGCCGCCGGCCACGTTGGGGTGCGGGGCGATGAAGGGTGGCTCGACGTAATCCAGCAGGTAGGGCCGGATCCCGCCGGTGGCGTCGGGGCCGATGGTCCGGAGGGTCCGCGGGAAATCCGGGATGTAGTAGTTGAACGTTCCGCCCTTGCGGGCGTTCGGGTCCGCGAACTCCGGCAGCGCGGCCCCGTCCTGCCACTCGAGGCCGGCTGGCAGCTCCGCGAGCGGCTTGAACAGGTAGAACTCCGGCTCGGCGGCCAGGGTGCGCTTCAGATCGGCCTCCATCGTCGCGGTGGCGGGGGCCGCCCCACTGGGGGAGGCAGCGGGGCCGCGACTGGCGACAAGCAGCAGGGCGGCAGCAAGGAGCAGGATGAACCGGAACGGCGGGCGCATGGGTTACTGGTAAAGAGTGAACTTCTTCGGATCGAAGGCTTCGCGGATCGCCTCGCCGATGAACGTCACCAGCACGAGCACCAGCACGAGGGCGGAGAACGCGGAGGCGACGATCCAGGGCGACTGCAGGTTGGAGGTGCCCTGGCGGAGCAGCTCACCCCAGCTTGGCGTCGGCGGCGGGAGCCCGAAGCCGAGGAAGTCGAGCGCGGTCAGGGCGCTGATCGAGCTGGCGATGGTGAAGGGGATGAAGGTGACGATCGTCGAGAGGACGTTCGGCAGGATGTGGCGGAAGAGGATCCGCGGGGTGGAGGCCCCGAGCACCTGCGCGGCATGCACGTAGTCGCGCGCCTTCTCCCGGTAGGTCGCCGAACGCATGTAGTAGGTCATCCCGGTCCAGGAAAACAGCACCACGATGGCCAGCAGCACGCCGAGGTTCATCCCGATCCCGGCAGGCACGATCGAGGCGACGATGATGACGACAAACAGGAACGGGATGTTGGACCAGATCTCGATCAGGCGCTGGACGAGCAGGTCGAACCAGCCGCCGAAGTAGCCCATCAGGCACCCGAGGCTGATGCCGACGGCGTAAGTGAGGACGATAAAGGCGGCGGCGAACGCGAGCGCGTTGCGGAAGCCGTAGACGAGCCGCGCGAGGATATCTCGGTTGATCTGGTCGGTGCCGAGAAAGTTCTGGCGCGCCCAATCCGGCGGCCGCGGGCGGAAGGTCTCTCCGGGGTGGCAGTTCTCGAGGGGATTATAAGGCACGGGCGGCAGCAGCACCCAGTTCTTCCCGGTGGGGTCGGCGGCGAACTTCCGCCGCAGCTCGCGGTAGTTCACCTCATAGGCGTAATCGAGGCCGAACTCCTTGCCGGTATGGATGCGCCCGTAGGTCGGGAAGTGCCACCGGCCCTCGTGGCGCACCACCAACGCGCGGCTGTTGACGAGCAGTTCCGCCGCCAGCGAGAGCACCACTGCCGCGGCCAAAATCAGAAACGACACGTACCCGCGCCGAATCGAGCGGAAGCGCTGCAGCTTCTTGCGCGTCAACGGATCGAGGCGGAGTCGGGGCAGGTTCATCGAGGGCGCCTCACTTGAACCGGATCCGCGGATCGATCAGCGCGACAAGCACGTCCGACAGAATGTGCCCGAGGAGAATCAGCACCGACGACAGCAGCAGCACGCCCATCACCGTCGGGTAATCGCGGTCCACCACCGAGGTGTACCCGAGCAGCCCCATCCCGTTGATGTCGAAGATGAACTCGATCAGGAACGAGCCCGTCACCAGCACGCTCAGGTGTTGGCCGAAGTGGGTCGCGATCGGGATCAGGGAATTGGGCAGCGCGTGTCGCAGCACGGCCCGGCGGAACGTCACCCCCTTGGCCATCGCCGTGCGCACGAAGTCCGCCGCCAGGTTGTCCATCAGGTGATTCTTCATCAGCAGGGTGACGAAGGCGAAGCTGCCGACGGTGTAGCACACCAGCGGGAGCACGGCGTGATAGCAGAGATCCGCCACCTTGCCCGCCAGGCTCAGGTCGGCGAAGCCGCGGCTGACGAAGCCGCCCATTGGGAACCAGCCGAGGCGGGCCGAGAGGTACACGACCAGCAGGGCGCCGAGTGCGTACCCCGGGATCGCATAGCCGGTGAACACCACCGCGGAGGAAACGTTGTCGAGCCATGTCCGGTGCCGCACCGCCTTGACGATGCCCAGCGGAATGCAGACGCCATAGACGAGCAGGGTGGTGACGAGCCCGTAGAGGAGGGAGACGGGCAGGCGGTCGGCGATGATGTGGAGGACGGGCTCGTTGTAGCGGTAGGAGTTGCCGAGGTCGCCGCGCACGACCTTGCCCAGCCAGACCAGGTAGGCCTCGAGGGGCGGCCGGTCGAAGCCGTAGTAGGCCTTCAGCTGGGCCATCTGCTCCTCGGAGATCGCGCCGCTGCCGATCTGGTTGGTCTGCGCCCCGCCCGCGTCGCCCATCCGCGCCTCCATCAGGGCCCGCTCGATCGGCCCGCCCGGCACCACGCGCGTGATCAGGAACACGATCAGCGTGATGCCCAGGAGGGTCGGGGGGATCAGCAGGAAGCGGCGGAGAAAGTAGTCCCGCATGCGGGGGTCGGGTGAACCCGCGGAGCAGGACCCAACCGCGCCCCGGCCGCAAGCGTTACCGGCGGGCGCCGCCGGGGTTGAATCCGCGCGGCGAACCCGCACCGTGGCGGCGTGTTCGCGCGCGCGTTCCTCCTGTTGCTCCTCGCCGCCCCCGGCTTCGCGGCCGCGGTCCCCGCGGGTCCCCGGTCCGGCCGCTGGGCCCACGAGGAGGTGAAGGGCGCCGCCCCCGACCCGCAGGTCACCTGGGGCCGCCTCGGCAACGGGTTCCGCTACGCGCTGCGGCCCCACGCCGGCGCGCCGGGGCGGGTGACGCTTCAGTGGGTGGTGCTGGCAGGCTCGCTCGACGAGGCACCGGACGAGCGCGGGCTGGCTCACTTCACCGAGCATCTCGCGTTCGGCGGCACGCGGCGCTTCCCCCCGGGCGCGATGCTCCGCCTCTTCCAGCGCCTCGGCCTCGAGTACGGCAGCGACATCAACGCGGAGACCGCCTTCGGGCACACCGCCTACCGGCTGGAATTCCGCCGCGCCGATCCCGCGCTGCTGCGCGAGGGGCTCCGGCTCTTCCGCGACTTCGCCGACCGCATCACGTTTGCGCCCGAGGTCATCGAGCGCGAGCGCCGCATCGTGCGGGCCGAGCTCCGCGGCCGCGCCAGCCTCGCCGGCCTGCGCCAGGAGGCGTCCCTCCCGCTGGTCTTCCGCGGGCTGGCCTTCCCGGAGCGCTCCCCCGGTGGCGGCGAGGAACAGGTCGCCCGCCTCCGGCGCGAACAGTTCCTTGCCTTCCACGCCCGCCAGTACCGGCCCGATCTGATGGTC
>JBEDEF010000374.1:0-7310 GCA_041175845.1 Verrucomicrobiota bacterium | reverse complement strand
GCGCCTACCACAACCCGATCTATGTCGACGTCGACGGCGGCGGCTTCAAGGCCAACGGCGACACGCTGGGCTGGCCGATTTTGGGCAAGTTGAACGTGGCCGAGGCGCAGGCCCTCCTCGCCGCCTTTGAACGCAGTCAGAAGGCGCCGTGAGGGGGCGGATCCGCTGAAACCGCGCGCGCCCCGCGCGGCCCCGACTCCGCGGCCGCGCGCCCACTTGCCGCTCGACCCTCAGGGGTCCTGCGCGGTGATCGGGAAATTGCGGACCGTGCGCGCCGGCACCGGCGGCACCGGATTCGGATAATGGCGCCGGCGCCACGCCTCGTGGAGGGCGGTCAGTTCCGCGACCTTCTCCGGATGGCGGGCCGCCAGATCCTGCTCCTCCCCGACGTCCGTGACCGGGCGGTACAACCGCGCCCGGGACTCCCACGCGCGCTTCACCAGCTTCCACTCCCCGTCGAACACGGCGTGGTTCTGCTGGTTCTCCCAGTGGAGGGGCGCGTTCCGCGTGAACGGCTCACCGCGCAGCAGGGGCAGCAGCGACTGCCCGTGGATCTCGTGCCCCGGCGCCGGCTCCACCCCAGCGGCCTCCAGCAGGGTGGGCAGGATATCCATCGTCACCGCGCTGCCGGACTGGACGGAGCCGGCCGGCAGCTTGCCCGGCCAGCGGGCGAGGAACGGCACGCGCAATCCACCCTCGGTCAGGCCGAACTTGTAGCCGCGCAGCGGGCCGTTGGAAAAGTCCGCCCCCTCCGGCCCGTAATGGCTCAGCTCAGCGGACGGACCGTTATCCGAGGTGAAGAGCACCAGCGTGTCCTGCGCGAGCTGGAGCTCGTCCAGCGCCGCCAGCACCCGGCCGATGCCGGCGTCGAGCTGCTCGACCATGGCGGCGTAAAGGGCGAAGAGCCCGCGCTCGGGAAAGATTCCGCGATACTTGGTGACCAGCTCGAACGGCGCCTCGAGCGGGTAGTGCGGGGCATTGAACGCCAGGTAGAGGAAGAAGGGCCGCCGGTCCGTCGCCGCGTGGCGGATCACCTCGACCGCCCGGCTCGCCAGCTGGTCCGTGTAATAGCCCTTCCCGGAGACGTCGATCGGCGTCTCATTTTCGTAGGTTTCCTTCACCTCCCAATATCGGGGCGTGCCGATCAGGGAACCCCAGAACTCGTCGAACCCGTGGGTCCGCGGCCAGTGCTCCCGCGCGTACCCGAGGTGCCATTTGCCGACGAGCGCGCTGCGGTAGCCGGCGGGACGAAGCGCCTCCGGCAAGGTGATCGCCGCCGGCGCCAGGGCGAGGACCGGCACATTGCCCCGGGCGCTCGGGCTGGCGAGCTCGGGCACCCCCACGCTGTGCGGATACCGACCGGTGAGGAGCGCCGCCCGCGTGGGAGAGCACATCGGGGCAGAGGAACGGTAATGGGTCAGCTTGACGCCCTGCGCCGCCAGACGATCGAGGTGTGGGGTGGCGATCCGCGATCCATCGTGGCCGAGGTCGGCCCAGCCGAGGTCGTCGGCGAGGATCACAAGGAAGTTGGGCTTCCGCTCGGCGGCAGCCGCGGGCAGGAGCAGGAGGGGCAGCAGGAGGGCCGGGGACAGCCGCAGGCGACTCGAAGGCTTCATCCTCCTCCCTTGGCGCAACCCGCGCGATGACGCCAGCCCGCAGGCGCCGCACCTCGCGACACTTGCGGCACGGAGTTCCCTCCGCCAGCTTGACGCGATGCCGCCGCCCGCCAGTCCGCCGGTCCTCTTTGCGATCCTCGCCTTCAATCCGGGCAACCAGCTCGCCGTACGCCATCTTGGCTCCAAGCAGGGCCTCGCCTTCACCGGCAGCGATCTGGCGATGGCCACCCAACGGCTGGAGTCCTGCTTCCCGCAGCACACGCCACCGGCGGAATTCTTCTCCGTCACTGCCGGCGGGCGCACGCACCGCGTCCTTTTCACCCAGGTGGCTGATCCAGCCCGGGATCCCGAGGTCGTCTTCCGCCCGATCTCCGGCCTCGAGGCGGCCCCGGCGGACCTCGCTCCCTCGTTGGCCGCGGTGGTGGCCGCCCTTGAACCGCACCTCGCGGACATCCCCTACCTCCACCTCGGCGAGAACGACTTCATCTACAAGTTCCGTCCCGCCGCAGAGCGCAACCCGGGCATCTACGCGCAGGATCCCGCCGCAGTCGCCCTCTATCAATCGCGGCTGTGTACCGCCATCAAGGAACTGGCGCGCCGCCACGAGCGCAGTGCGACCGCTCCCGTGCCCCTCGACTTCGGCCGCGTCACCTACGTCATCCCTAGCCACTTCGGCTTCTGCCTCGGCGTACGCAACGCCATCGAGCGCGCCTACGAGACCCTCGCCGCCAACCCCGGCCGGCGGGTCTTCATGCTCTCGGAACTCATCCACAACCCGTTCGTCAACGAAGACCTCCTCCGTCGCGGCCTGCGGTACCTGCAGTCAGAACGCGGCGTCCCCTGCCGCACGGAGGACCGCCCCGACGCCCCCCTGCTCTGGGACACGCTCACGCCGGAGGACATTGTGATCATCCCGGCCTTCGGAGCCACCGACGAGGACAAGCGGCGGCTCGTCCGCAAGGGCATCGCGGTGTGCGCCTACGACGCCACCTGCATGCTCGTCGAAAAAGTCTGGAAGGCCGCCCGCGCCTACGGCCGGGAAGGCTACACGGTCATCATCCACGGCAAGCACGAGCACGAGGAGACGAAGGCGACCTTCTCTTATACCCGTCGCCACGCGCCCGCCGTCATCGTGCGCGACCTCGCTGAAGCCCGCGAGCTCGCCGCCCTCATCGCCTCGCCCGATCCGGCCGGCCGCGCGACGTTCCACGAGCGCTTCGCCGGGCGGTACACCCCGGGCTTCGACGTCCAACGCCATCTAGACCGCGTCGCAGTAGTTAACCAGACGACGCTGCTGATGAACGAGACCCTCGAGATCATCGAACTCCTCCGCGACACGTTCCGCCGACTGCACGGTGACGATTCCCGCGTGGGCGGGGGCGGCCGGCGGGACACGCTGTGCTACGCCACGCAGGTCAACCAGGACGCCTTGGCCCGGGCTCTCGCTGAACCGCTAGACGCCGCGTTTGTCATCGGCGGGCGTAACTCCTCCAACACCTACCAGCTCTACCGCCTCTGCGCCGAGAAACTCGGCGAGCGAGCCTTCTTCATCCAATCGGAGGCCAATCTCCCCTCTCTCGCCACGATCAACCACTACATTTACGATCGCGGCGGGCGCGGCCGCGTGGAGGGTCGACCCCTGTGGCCAGAAGGTCCGCCCCCCAAGCCGCGGATCCTGGTCACCGGGGGCGCCAGCTGCCCGGACGGGATCATCCAGCAGGTGATCCACCGGCTCAACGGCTTCTTCCCCGCCGGCTCCCTCCGCGACATCGGGGCGGTCCTCGCCGACCTGCAGCCGCCTGCGATGTCCGACGTCGCCCGGAGCCTTTAGCGCGACGGTGCCGCGCGGGCCTCAGAAGCGGATCGCAAGTCCCGCCCGCACGCCGCTCTGGTTACTCAGGTCAACCTTGCTGGCATAATTCGCGGTGTCGGACTCCAACCGGTGGGTGTAGTTGCCCGCCGATTGAAAAACCGCCCCCGCGTAAAAACCCGCGCGCTCGGTCAAGTCTAAGTGCAAGGAGGCGTCGGCGAAGTAACCCGGGAGCAGCTTGTAAGCCTCGCTCGAGCTGGTGTTGCTGATCTCGGCGCCAATCTCCGGCTGTAATGTCTGCGTGACGGAATAGCTGGTACCTGCGAACACCATGGCCGCGCCGGCGCTGATGCTAGCGCGGAAGCGCTGCGAGAAGGCGTAGGAGAGCGTCGGACCTGCCCGAAAGGTGTAATAAGCACCCTTCAGCTTCCAGCGATTCTGCACGCTCGTGTCGTTCTCCGCTTCGCTGGTGACGCGACCCGCGGGCTCGTTGGCCAGCAGCACCGAGGTGTCCACGCTCAGGGTCTGCGCGAGGCCGTCAGCCCCGAGGACGGTATTGCCCACCGCATCGACCACGTTCTCGGTGGCGGTACTGGGAGACGAATACGGAGCTCCAGGGGGGACCGCGCCAAAGAGCGAAAAGTAGTCACTTAGGGTGCTGAGCCGGGCGCGGACAAAGTCGCTGCGCGAGGAATTGAGATCGTTGATCGATACTCCGGCGACCAAGTTCCATGCGACGGCGGACCCGAGCAACTTGCCCATGTCGCGAGAGACGGCGAGGTCCATTCCGGCGGTGGCGCCGCCCTTGGTCTCCCGGGCCCGCGGATCCACGATCTCAGCCGAGTAGGTGCTGAAGCGCACGAAGCCGGGCAGGGACAGTTGGCTCGCGTCGGTGTAGTTCCAGGTGTTGGTCCGGCCATCCGGCGCGATCGGATCGAATGCCGCCGTGTTGGTCTGGGGATCGATCAGTGGATTCCCGCTGGAGTCGAGGCGGGCGACCGTCCGTTGGTCCGGCTGGACCGCCCCGTCATGATAAACCCGGGCCAGATTGGCCCCAGTGACCGCGCCAGGATCGTTCGGGCGAGGGATGCTACCCTTGCCCGAAAAAAGCGTCTTCGCTCCCGTCAGGTAACGGAACCCCATCGTGACGATGCTCTTGGGCTCGTAGATGTACTCGTCGAGGTTGCTGAAGTCCGGGATCTCGATCGGGGGCGCACGCCGCTCCTCGTCCTGGGCGAAGGCCACCCCGAAGGTGGACGCGAGGGCGAAGACGAGCGTACGGAGGCGTTTCATGCGGGAGGGAGACCGGCGTGGACCGCGAAAGCCGGCCGGAGTGCCCCGGAAACTCACCGGGCGGCCCGAGCGCGTCAACGCGAGATTTGCCTCACCGCGCCAGAACTGCTCACTCTTGCTTCGCCCGCCACGTGAACCCCTCTCCCCTGCTCTCCCCCGTCCAGCGCCGAATCGTGGCCGCCGCGCTCACTTTGCTCGCCGGGCTGGGCATCGCAGCCCTGTTTGGGCTCGGAGTTGTGGCCTTGGGCCGGTTGCTGGCGTCTTTCGGCTCCGTCCTCTGGCCCCTGGCCACCGCCGGAGTGCTCGCGCTGCTGTTGCGCCCTTGGGTAGGCTGGCTCGAGAAACGGCTGCGCCTCGGCCGTCTCGGAGCCGTGATCCTCCTCTACGCCCTCTTCACCGGGGTCGTGGCTGGGGGCCTACTCCTCGCGGCACCCGCAATCATCGGGCAGATCGTGGATCTGGTGACCTATCTTCCCAAGCTGGCGGAGAAGCTGAGCGGCTATATCCAAACCAGCTACCCGGACTGGAAGGCGCTAGCCGACCGCGAAGTCGGCCTGCCCATTTCGAGCCAACTCGTGGACAAGGCCGTCGAGGAAGCTAAGGGCCTGCTCGCCCAAGCCTGGCCCTCGCTCCGCACCGCCTTCGGCGGAGTCTCCACGGTCGTAACCTTCTTGACCGGCGCAGCCGTCGTTCCCGTCTATCTCTTTTTCTTTCTGCTCGCCGCCGGTTACTCGACCCGGGGGCTGGGCGAACATCTGCCCTTCCTCTCGCCGGCAATGCGCGACGACGTCGTCCTCCTGATGGACGAGTTCGTCTCCATCGTGGAAGCTTTCTTCCGCGGGCAACTGCTGATCGCGCTGGCGATGGGCGTGCTGCTCGCGGCCGGCTTCAGCTTAATTGGCCTGAAGTTCGGACTCGCGCTCGGGCTCGTGCTCGGAGCCCTCAACGTTGTCCCTTACCTCGGATCTATCCTGGGGCTCGCCGTCGCCCTGCCGTTGGCCTTTTTCCAGGCCCCGGACGGGGGCTGGCTGATGGTTGGGCTGGTGTTGCTGGTCAAAGTAGCCGTCCAAGCGATCGACGGCTGGATCCTTACGCCGCGCATCATGGGCCGACAGACCGGGCTGCACCCGGTCACGATCATCTTCGCGGTCTTTTTCTGGGGCACGGCGTTGGGCGGCTTGCTGGGGATGCTCCTCGCCATTCCCCTGACCGCGTTTGTGGTGACCGCCTGGCGGCTGGTCCGCCGCAAGTACTTCGCCGCCCTCCATGCCGCCTGAACCGCGCGCGCCCGCCGCCTGCGCCCAGTGTGGCACGGAACTCGCCCCCGCGGCGCGCGCCTGCCCGGAGTGCGGCGCCGACGAGCGTACCGGCTGGCGCGAGGCCTCGATTCACGACGGCCTCGACCTGCCCGACCGAGCTTGGGAGGACGAGCGGGCGGATCCGCCACGGTCACTCCCGCGGGTCAATGGGCTCGCCTGGTACTGGTGGCTCTGCGGCGTCGGCCTGCTCGGGTTGCTACTCGTCGGTCTGCTCGGCGGGCGTCTCTGAGTCCGCCGCTTGTGCTTCGTAGGCTAAGCCGCACGCTCCCCCCATGTCGTGGCAGGTGGAGTACGCAGAGGGAGTCTGGTTGCCCCAAGTGGGCTGGTGGCTCGATGCCCGGTACCCGCGCGAGCGCTCCTTCGTTTCCCACGCCCATTTCGACCACCTCGCCCTGCACCGCGAGATCCTCTGCTCACCCGGCACCGCCCGGTTGATGCGTGCCCGTTTGCCGGGGGATCGCACCGAGCACGTCCTGCCGTTCGGTCAGCCGGAGCCCCTGACGCCCGAGGTGGCCGTGAGCCTGCATCCCGCGGGGCACATCCACGGTTCCGCCCAGTGCCTACTCGAGCATCCAGAAAGGGGCCGCCTGCTCTACACCGGCGATTTCAAGCTCCGCCCCGGCCGCGCGGCCGAGCCCTGCGCCACTCCGCGGGCGGACGTGCTCGTGATGGAGACGACCTTCGGGCGGCCGCAGTACCGCTTCCCCCCGACCAGCGAGGTGATCGCGGCACTGGTGGGCTTCTGCCTCGCGGCCCTCGACGACGGGGAGACGCCGGTGCTGTATGCCTACAGCCTGGGCAAAAGTCAGGAACTACTCTGGGCCCTCGCAGAACACGGGTTGCCGGTGATGCTGCACCCGCAGACGCTGCGGATGACGCAGGTTTACGCCGAACTCGGGCTCGCCGTGCCGCCCCACCGGGAGTTCGCCGCCGGCGAGGTCCGCGGCCACGTGGTCCTCTGCCCGCCGCAATCCCGGACCTCCCCCTTCCTCCGCCGCCTCGGGCCGTGCCGAACCGCCGTGGTCACCGGCTGGGCCGTAGATCCCGGGGCGATCCACCGCCACCAGTGCGACGCCGCCTTCCCGCTATCGGACCACGCGGACTTCGACGATCTGCTGCGCTTCGTGGAGCGGGTGAATCCGCGCCGCGTCTACACCCTGCACGGCTTCGCCCGCGACTTCGCGGCGACGCTGCGGGAACGCGGGATCGAGGCGTGGGCACTGAGCGAGGAGAACCAGCTCGACTTGGGACTCAGTCCCACCGCCTCCGCAC
>JBEDEF010000373.1:0-2641 GCA_041175845.1 Verrucomicrobiota bacterium | reverse complement strand
CCTCTTGCTTGCCCCCGGCCTTCGCGCCGCCGCGCCCGCCATCCCCATCAATTACGACGAGGCGAAGGTTCCGCCCTACACGCTGCCCGACCCACTCGTGGCCGCGGACGGCACGCTGGTGCGCGACGCCGCCGACTGGCGCGCCCGCCGGCGCCCGGAACTCCTCGAGCTCTTCGCCCGTGAGGTCCACGGCCGCACGCCCGGCGGCCGGCCCGCCGGGATGCACTGGGAAGTCACCGGCGTCGACCGAGCGGCGCTCGGCGGTCAGGCGGTGCGCAAGGAGGTCACCCTCTGGTTCACCGCCCGCAAGGACGGACCGCGGATGCACCTGTTACTTTACCTTCCGGCCGGGGCTCGCGGCCCAGTGCCGGCGTTCCTCGGCTACAATTACTACGGCAACGCCGGCGTGCACCCCGACCCGGGGATCACCCTGTCCACCGCGTGGATGCGCGCCAACGCGGAGTTCGGCATCGTGGCCAACCGCGCGACCGAGCGCACCCGGGGCGTCCACGCCGCGCGCTGGGACGTCGAGAAGGTCGTCGCCCGCGGCTACGGCACGGTGACCGCCTACTACGGCGACGTGTGCGAGGACCGGCCCGAGGGCCTGACTGGCGGCGCGGGGGCAGTATTCGGCACTGGTGCGATGGAGACACGCCGGCCGGACGAGTGGGGCGCCATCGGGATGTGGGCCTGGGGCCTGAGCCGGGCGCTCGACTATTTGGAGGCGGATGCGGACGTCGACGCGCGCCGTGTGGCGGTGCACGGCCACTCGCGGCTGGGCAAGGCGGCGCTTTGGGCCGGCGCGCAGGATGAGCGGTTCGCGCTCGTCATCGCCAACAACTCGGGCGCCGGCGGCGCGGCGCTGAGCAAGCGCGACTTCGGCGAGAACGTGGCGCGGATCAACACGTCCTTCCCCTTCTGGTTCGCGCGCAATTTCCGGGCCTACAACGGCCGCGAGGCGGCGCTCCCGGTGGACCAGCACCAGCTCGTGGCGCTCGTCGCCCCGCGGCCGGTACACGTGGCTAGTGCCACCGAGGACGCGTGGGCGGATCCCAAGGGCGAGTTCCTCGCCGTCGTGCATGCGGCCCCCGTGTATGCGCTGTTCGGACGCGCCGGACTGCGTGGCGCGGCGATGCCCGGCCCGGACCAAGCGGTCCTCGGCGACGGCCTCGCCTACCACCTGCGCACCGGCAAGCACGACATCACCCCGCACGACTGGGCGCGCTACCTCGAGCACGCCGACCGCGTCCTGCGCCGCTGAACCGGGGCGGCCGCTCAGCTGAAGATCCGCGGCACGAGGTGGCCGTGGACGTCCGTCAGCCGGTAGTCGCGCCCCTGGAAGCGGTAGGTGAGGCGGGTGTGGTCGTAGCCGAAGAGGTGCAGCAGCGTGGCATGCAGGTCGTGGACGTGCACGGGATCGCGGGTAACGTTCCACGCGATATCGTCGGTCTCGCCAATCACCTGCCCACCCTTCACCCCGCCGCCCGCGAGCCAGAGGCTGAACGCGTTGGGGTGGTGGTCGCGCCCGGTGATGGAACGGGAGCCAGGGCGGTTCTCGCCGAGGGCGGTGCGGCCGAACTCGGAGCCGCAGACCACCAACGTATCTTCGAGGAGCCCGCGGCGCTTGAGGTCCTTGATCAGCGCGGCGATGGGCTGATCGGCCATCAGGCAGTTGTGGGGTAGGTCGCGGTCGAGGTTGCTGTGGTGGTCCCACGAGGCGTGGATCACCTGGACCATGCGCACGCCGCGCTCCACGAGACGGCGGGCCATCAGGCAATTGCGGGCGAAGGTGCCGAAAAGCCCGGTGCCGCCGAGCGGGTTACCGCCCGGGGCCTTGGGCTCGGACCGGTTCACCCCGTAGAGGTCGAGCGTCTCCTGGCTTTCGCCGGAGAGGTCCATCAGCTCGGGCGAGGCGGTCTGCATCCGGAACGCGAGCTCGTACGCGGCGATGCGGCTCTCAATCTCCGGGTCGCCGGCGTCGGCGTGGCGGAGGGCGTTGAGCTCGTTGACGCCGGTGATCGTGCGGCGCTGCATCCCGGCGGTCACGCCGGCGGGGAGGTCGAGGTTGAGCACGGGGGTCCCCTCGTTGCGGAACATCACCCCGGAGTGGTGCGAAGGGAGGAAGCCGCTGGACCAGCTGGCGGAGCCGCCGGGCACGCCGCGGCCGACGCAGACGAGCACGACGAATTCGGGCAGGTTGCGATTCACGCTGCCCAGGCCGTACGAGAGCCAGGAGCCCAGGCTGGGGCGCCCGGAGATGGCCGAACCCGTGTTCATCAGGAGCTGGCCGGGCACGTGGTTGAACTGGTCGGTGTGCATCGACCGGATCAGGCAGATGTCGTCCGCGATCGAGCCGATGTGCGGCAGCAGGTCCGAGAGCTCCATCCCGCACTGGCCGTGCGGCCGGAATTTCCGGGGCGAACCCATCAGGCGTGCTGACTCCTTCGCGAGGAAGGCGAAGCGCATATTGGCCAGCATCGAGTCCGGCAGCGGCTGGCCGTCCAGCGCGTTGAGCTTCGGCTTCGGGTCGTACAGGTCCATCTGGCTGGGACCGCCTTCCAGGTAGATGTAGATGCAGTTCTTGGCCCGCGGGGCGTGGTGCGTGGGGATGCGCCCCGGCCCCGCCCCGGTGGAGGCCAGC
>JBEDEF010000372.1:0-3940 GCA_041175845.1 Verrucomicrobiota bacterium | reverse complement strand
GGAATCACGCGGGGCGCCGCACCCTTGGGCGGCGGTGGGGCGGGTTGGGGCCGCAGCTCCGTCAGCTTCACGCCCGCCTCGCGTTCCAACCGATAAAAGAATTCCGCGTGGGGACCGATCTCCCCGCCGCGCAGGATGCGGGCGTCGAGGGCCTGCCGGGCGGCCGACAATGCCGCCGTCTGCGCGGGGAGCTGGGCGGCCTGCTTGACGTTACGACCGAGCCGATTCGCCAGGACCTGCTTCTGCGCCAGCTGTTTTTCCGCCACAGCCAGCGCGTCAGAGCGCCAGAAGGAGATCGCACCCAGCAGGAGCACCAGGCCGCCGAGGGCGACTCCCGGGAGATTGGAACGCAACGACGCCTCCAGGCCGGCGAGGTTCATCCCTTTTTCCTCCCTGCCTTGGACTTTTCATCCACGGCGGCCCGGAGCCGCAGGAAGAACTCTACCCCCACCCGACCGCTGGTGACGTTGCGGGCTGGGGTACCAGCGAAGGTAAATTGGTCGAACGCCCCCATCGCGGTGTCCCCGCGGAGCGCCTCCAGGTAGCGGGTGGCTAGCCCGCTCGCCGCCAGCGCATCGCCCCGCGCGGTGAAACGCAGCGCCACGCCATCCTCCCGGAGCTCAAAGCCGTCGAGGGCGAGGTCGGGCGGTAACGTCTCCCCCAAACGCCGTAGCAGCCGGGGCACAGACGGGCGCGCGGTCACAAAGGCATGGACCGCTTCCACCCGGGCGTGGTCCTCGCGGAACACCTGGTACTGCTGCCACGCCACCTCGCTCAGGGGCCGGTCGCGCACGATCTTGCGTTCCTCGTCCGCCATCCTGCCGGCAACTTCCCGAACCTGCCATTCACGAAAAGCGAGCGAGCCTCCGAGCAGCACCGCCGCCACCGCGAGCGCGCCGTTGATGAAGAAGGCGGTCCGCACGACTTTGACGTCGGGGAGCTTGCGCAGATCCCGAAAATCCGGGTGCCAGCCGGCCAAAACCGCCTGGGCCTCCCGGGCCGGGCGGACGCGTTCAAGCAGCGCGGCCCACATCGATCGCCTCCCCTCTGAGCATCAGGCCCCAGACCCCGAGCCAGCCGAGATCCGACCCCGCCGCCGCGCGGACGGTGGGCGCCATCGTGATCCCACGAGCCGCGAGCTGACGCTGGAGCCGCTGGCACCCGTGCTAGAGCCTTGGCTCGCGGGCCAACGCGGTCCCAAGCCAACCCAGAGTCGCCGGCAGGCGGAGATTCAGCATCTGCCCCACGGAGCGGCCAGTCCGCACCTCCAAGTGCGAGATCAGCCCGTGCAACTCCCGCGCAAGCGCCCGCGTCAGCTCGGGACCCATCGCCGAAAAGTCGAACGCGTTGCCGTAGAGCAGCTTCTTCGCCGCCGCGGGGTCCTTGAGCCCCAGATTCCGCTGTACCAGCGGTACCATCGCGTCGAGGCCGGAGCTCAACGGCCGAGCGTAACTTACCCCGGCGGCCGAGACGACGTAGGCGTAGGAACTGGCTCCACCCAGCTCGAGGACCAAAACCGGTGCGGCGAGCCCCACATGCCTCACGTGGTCCGCCACCGCCCCGAGGGTCGCCACCGTACCCAGTTCCAAGCTCTCCGGATAAATGCCCTGATCCACGAGGGCCCCCTGCGCAGCCTCCAGTTCGGCCAACGGCAGGCCGCAGAAAAACAGCTCCCGCTCCCCCGCGCGCGCGGGATCAAAGGGCCGCCCGTCTTCCGCCTGGAGCACCGAGAGGAGGTAGGCCTGGGGATCAATCTGGAGCGGTCCGGCGCACAGCGCCGCGAAGTAATCGGATTCCCCTAGCCGCTTGGGCTCCGCGGGGAGTACCCGCACCAACTGACCCTCCGGCCGGATCGCCACCCGCGCATGCACCCGCCGCCCGGCGCCGCGGCGCGGACTAAGCCGCTGTAGCAACTTAACCAGCTCCGCCCGGTCGCCCGTCGGGCACTCGCCCACGTCCTCCACCGTGAACGGCGCGGCAAACGCGGAAGTGCGGGCGACGCGCACGGTTTCCCCGCCGTGGTCGAGGAAAATGCCGGGGGCCTGGCGGGAGGAAAACATGCGCGGGAAGAGCGGGAAGGGGCGGTGAACGGCCGCGCAAGCTCGCCGGCTCCCGCGGCACCGACAAGGGCAAAGCAGGTCGCAGAGCCTCGGCCGCAGGGATTTACAAATCCTTGACCCGCCCGGAAAACAAAACCCCGCCGCCCGGAGGGGCGGCGGGGCGGAAAATCAGGCGCGCGACGGCGCCATCACTTCTGCCACGTACGCTTCTTGTGGCGGTTCGCCTTCAAGCGCTTGCGGCGCTTGTGCTTGTTCATCTTGAGGCGGCGCTTCTTCTTCAGGTTGCCCATTGTGGAAAGAGGGATGACTGTTTTTCGGGACCGTGCGGGGCGCCCGCGGGGCTGTAAAGCCCTTTCTCCCCGCGCAGCGACCCACGAGGGTCGGCGCACGGTGGCGGGCGCGGTCGATTACTTCAACGCGAAGGCCTTGGCCGCGTGAGCCTTGCCCCGGGCGGCCGCGTTCTTGTGCACCACGCCCGACTTCACCGCTTTGTCCATCGCGGAGACGTAGGCCGCGGCAGCCGTCTTGCCGGCCGCGGCGTCCTTCTTCGCCAGCAACTCGTCGAGCTGCTTACGAAGGGTCTTGAGCCGGGTCTTGACGCCCCGGTTGCGGTCGGTGAGGCGCACGGTTTTGCGGGCGGCTTTGATGGCGGACTTGGTATTGGCCATGGTCGATCTTAGCGGGTTAAGCGGAGCACGAACCCAAACTCGGGGGGGAGAGTCAAGGGTATTGTCGGGCGGAGGCGGTGCACGGCGTGCTAAAATTCCCTGAAAGAAACGCGTCCGCGCTCCCAGACTAGCCGCGTCCCCCGAAGCTCGTCTGGCTGCCGTTCGCCTTGCCCGCCCTTGCCTGCCCAATCTCGCGCCCTCCTTGCCGCCGTCCGCTCGCGCACCGGCGGCGCAGCGGCTTCACCCTGGCGGAGGTCACCCTCGCGACGGCTATCCTCGCCGCGGCCATCACGACGTCGATCGGAGTAATCCAGTGGGGCCTGCGCCACCTCGACCTTGCCCGCGGCACTACCCTCTCCGCGCAGATCCTCCAGAGCGAGATCGAGCGCCTGCGGATGATGGGCTGGAGCAGCATCATCGCGCTTCCCGCCGAAACCGCCGTGCCGCTGAGCAACGCCTTCGCCACCGACGCCGCTCTCGCCGAGCGGTTCACCCTGACCCGCCAAGTCACCCCCGATGCCGCCCGGCCCGACGACATCCGCCTCATCACCGTGACCGTCCGCTGGAGCACTACCGACGGCAAGCCCCACACGCGCAGCTTCCGCGCCACCTATGCCCGCGAAGGAATGTATGATTACTTCTACACGCTGGCCCGCTCGTAAGCACCGCCGCGGTTTCACGCTCGCGGAGATCCTCGTCGCCCTCGGGCTCTCTGCGGGCGTGCTCGGGGCCATCCTCACCTCGTTCATCTTCCTCACCCGGACCGGCCTGCGGGTGGAACTCTACAATGATATGGAGCGCCAGGCGCGCGCCGCGCTGGAGCTCTTCGCCCGCGATACCCGCGAGGCCAGCGCCATCACCTGGAACAGCGTGCACTCCGTGACGCTGATCGTGGACTCCCGGACGATCACCTACAGCCACACGGCCGGCTCTTTCACCCGGACGGACAACTCCGGGGCGAAGGTGCTCATCACCGGCATCACGCACTTCGCCTTCAAGGGCTACTCCATCACCGGCGCGGAACTGCCCTCGATCGGCACCACGACCTCGCTGGCCAACGCCGCTGCCTGGACCAAGCAGCTGCAGATCTCCCTCCAGTCGTCTCGCGCACCGGGCGACACGGCGACCGCCACCCACCAGGTGCTCTCTGCCCGCTACATCCTCCGCAACAAGCGGGTCACCGCTTGAACTCGCCTCCCGTGCGCCCGCTTC